>JAQYWA010000645.1 GCA_030145265.1 Desulfuromonas sp.
TGTTGCTCGCGGTCGGGGCTGTTTTGCTGGGGTTCCTAGCGCCTTCGGTGTTGTCGCTGGTGGGTATCGGCGACCCATTCGGCATCAGTGAGGTCAGGCCATGAACTGGAATACGTGGGTACCCCTGCTGGTGATTGCCAGCTCCCTACTGCCGGGTTTGATCATCTTCGGTCTGGCGGAGGAGAGGGTGCGCCTGCGCACGGTGCTCAACCTGGCTGGGGCCTTGGTTAAACTTGCACTGGTCGGCTGGATGCTGTGGGGGGTCTACCACGGACAGCATTATGAAGCACGACTGGCACTGCTGCCAGACCTGGAGCTGGTGTTGCTTGCCGACACACTGTCGCTGTTCTTCCTCATCCTGTCTGCGGGGCTCTGGCTGGTGACTACCGTCTACGCCATCGGTTACCTGGAAGGCTCGCCGTATCGCGGTCGCTTCTTTGGTTTTTTCAGCCTTTGCGTGACCGCCACCGTCGGCGTGGCCCTGGCTGGCAACCTGATCACCTTTCTGCTCTTCTACGAGCTGTTGACTCTGTCCACCTATCCGCTGGTCGTGCATCGCGGCACGGAAGTGGCCCGCCGTGCCGGGCAGTCCTATCTTGCCTACACCATCTTCGGTGGCACATTGCTGTTGTTGGGAACGGTGTGGCTCTATACTTTGACGGGCACCCTGGAGTTTACGCCAAGGGGGTTTCTTAATGGCGTGGGGGAAGAGCATCGTCCAGCCCTGATGGCCATCTTCGCCCTACTGATCAC
Source organism: Desulfuromonas sp. (assembly GCA_030145265.1). Lineage (GTDB taxonomy): Bacteria > Desulfobacterota > Desulfuromonadia > Desulfuromonadales > Trichloromonadaceae > Trichloromonas. The sequence goes on from JAQYWA010000645.1 coordinate 754, forward strand.
TGGACTGGGGGTTAAGGCGGCGCTGGTGCCGCTGCATGGCTGGCTACCGCAGGCCATGGTCGCCCCGGCGCCGGTCAGCGCACTGCTGCATGCGGTGGCCGTGGTGAAGGCCGGTGCGTTCGGCATCGTGCGCGTGGTCTATGACGTGTTCGGGGCGGAGTTTGCCACGGGACTGGGTGTGATGGGCCCTTTGGCGTGGCTGGCGGCGTTCACGATCATCTACGGTTCGTTGCGGGCCCTGTTTCAAGATGATCTGAAACGCAGATTGGCCTTTTCCACGGTCAGCCAGGTATCCTACATCGCCCTGGGCGTCGCTATCGCAGGATCTGTCGCGACCATCGGCG
>JAQYWA010000646.1 GCA_030145265.1 Desulfuromonas sp.
TCGACATGGCCGACCAGGTAGAGGCGCGGCGGTGTCTGGCCCAGGGTCGCCTTGAGGTTGAAGCGGTCTTCCTCGACCTCCTGGCGCTCGACGCTGAAGCCGGCCTGCTGCAGCAGGTCTTCAAGGTAGAGCTGGATGTCCTCTTCTTTGCCCGCCGGCGAGTAGATCTCGAGCATTTCCATCAGGGTTTTGCGCAGCCGCTCGGGATCGATGGCGTGCCAGACCTGTTCGAGGCGTTCGCTCATGCGGGTTTTCTCCGTTTGCGGGTGGCTTTGCGGGACAGGTTGAGGGTCATGTAGACGTGCTGCTGGATGTTGCCGAAGCCCTGTTTCTCGAAGAAACGGATGCCTGCCGTGTTGTCGGCATCGGTGTCGATGATGATCATGCGCACCCCCTGCTCGCGCATGCGTCGCTTGATCTCTTTGAACAGGGCCGAGCCGACCCCGCCTTGCTGAATCCCCGGTTTGACCCCGAGCCAGACCAGGTAGCCGTATTTCCAGGCCGAGTGACTTTTCTCGACGGTGGTGCCGAGGGCGAAGCCGAGGATCTCGTCGCCCAGTTCGGCGACCAGACAGAGTTCGCTGTCCGAGTTGAACAGGGTGGTTATTTCGTACTCGTCCCAGGTGCGGTACATGCTGGGGGAATATTCGGAGGTGAACAGGTCTTCGCCAATGTGAAAGACCACGGGAAAGTCGTCGATGCTCATGTCGCGGACGCGCAACTCATCGCCTTGCGGATGCGGATCGGATGTCATGGAAACACCTCGCGATTGGATTGTGTGTAAAAATATATCAGAGCTTTCATCCTTGTGACAGCTTGTTATGACGGCATTTTGCGGTTATGATGCAAAAATTACCAAATAATCGGAGATTCAGATTTTGCCCACCTTGAGCTTTGACCAGATCATCCTTTACGCCCTCCCCCCGCTGCTGGGGGCGTTGATCGGCTATGTCACCAATTATATCGCCATTCGCATGCTGTTTCGGCCTTTGCGCCCCTGGCGGGTTTTCGGTGTGCGCCTGCCGCTGACGCCGGGGATCATCCCGTCCAAGCGCGGCGAACTGGCCGAGAAGATGGGGGACATGGTCGGCAGCCAC
>JAQYWA010000647.1 GCA_030145265.1 Desulfuromonas sp.
AGATTGGCCGCGGGTTGATGCCGAGGAGACAGTCGGACTTGACGGACCGAAGCGAAAAACCGGATGGTCGAGACCATATTTTCGAGGATTTGAGAGCGAATAGCACGGCTATTTGTCGAAAATCGTCGGTGATATGGGCCGATCAGTCGATTTTGCAGTCGGTTCATGTGAAGTCCGACTGCCTCCTAGAGAGGAAAACAACTTTCATGCAGCAAAACATACATGAATAGCCCCTCCTTTACCTTGGTCAAAAAGGTGATCGCCGGCTACCTGCTGATTGTACTGTTCAGCTTGGTAGCCATCGGCTATGCCCTGACCAGTCTGCACCGGCAGACCACCCAGTCGAAACAACTGGTGGCCGTCGACTTCAAGTCTCTCACCCTGCTGCACACCCTGCGGCAAACCCTGCTGGCCCAGGAAAGCCTGACCAAGCAGTACTTGATCCTCAAGGATCAAACCTTTGGCGAACTGCTGGAACGACGGCAGCTGGATCTTTCAAAGCTGTGGCAGCAACTTGACTCCCTGGCCCTGGAGACCGTCGACCAGGAGCTGCGACAACTGGTGAGCAGCTACCAAAAAGAGGCCGCACAATGTCTGGCTCTGCTGACTGAAGCCCACTGGCAGGACGCCGCGACCTGCTCCCAGAAATGCGACGTGCTGAGAGAGGGGCTGCTGACCGAAATGTCCCGGCTCATCAGTCTTCAGGATCAGGGAATCGACCGGCAGCTTTCGCAATTGCCCGCCAACAGCCGCCAGGCCTACCGGATCACCTGGTTTCTGGCCTTTCTCGGCATCTCCCTGTCAGCCCCGGCCGCCTTTGCCCTGATCTTCAGCATCCATCGCTCGATCAGGGCCCTGCTGCAGGCGACCCAGGAAATCGCCGAAGGGAGCTTTGACTACGAGGTTCCCATCCGCCAGAAAGATGAATTCGGCCATCTCGCCCGCGAATTCGCCCGCATGGGGCAGAAGATAAAGGAGATGGAAGAACGTTCTCTCGATGCCAACCCGCTGACCCGCCTGCCGGGCAACCTGGCTCTTGAGCGCGAGCTCCTGGCCCGCATCAACCTGGGCAGGCCATTTTCCCAGCTTTAT
>JAQYWA010000648.1 GCA_030145265.1 Desulfuromonas sp.
TTCCAGCTCGTTCCATCCTTTGAATCGAGCAGCAGAATCCCCTTGGCGTCGAGTTCGTCGCGAATCTGGTCGCCGCGGGCGAAGTTGCGGTCTTTCCTGGCCTGCTGGCGCTCGGTAATCAGCGCCTCAATGGCTTCGGGGCTGAGCCCGGCCCCCTCGAGACCGGCACTCTTCTGCCCGTCGAGCCAGGCCGTCGGTTCGGAGACGAACAGACCGAGTACGCCGCCGAGCTTGAGTAGCCGCCTGCGGGCATCCTTGAGCCCGGCCAGCAGCATAGGGCAGGCGTCGTAGGATTTTTCCGCGACGATCCGGTTCATCCCCCGCACCAGGTCGAACAGATGGCCGATCGCCAGGGCGGTGTTGAAATCGTCATCCATCGCCTCGCAGAAACGGTCCTCGACAATTTCGATGCGGTCGAGGATCTCGCGCATCTCCGGGATCACTTCGCGGCAGGGCGCCCCTTTCTGCAGGGGATGGGCGGCCAGAGTCGCGTCGGCCGCCCTGAGAGCCTCGTAGAAGCGGGTCAGTCCGGCCTTGGAGTCTTCGAGGTTCTGGTCGGAAAAATCGATGGGCGAGCGGTAGTGAGCCGAAAGGATGAAGAAGCGCACCACCTCGGCATCGTAGGTGTTCAAGATGTCGCGGATGGTGAAGAAGTTGCCCAGCGACTTGCTCATCTTCTCCTGGTTGACGTTGACGAAACCGTTATGCAGCCAGTACTTGACGAAGGGTTTGCCGCTGGCCCCCTCGCTCTGGGCGATCTCGTTCTCATGGTGGGGAAAGACCAGGTCCTTGCCGCCGCCGTGGATATCGAAGGATGCGCCGAGGTATTTCATGCTCATGGCCGAACACTCGATATGCCAGCCGGGACGGCCCGGGCCCCAGGGGGACTCCCAGGACGGTTCGCCGGGCTTGACCGCCTTCCATAGGGCGAAATCCATCGGATTGCGTTTCTGCTCGCCGGGAGCGATGCGGGCGCCGGCTCGCATTTCGTCCATGTTGCGCTTGGACAGCTTGAGGTAGCCGGGAAACTTTTCCACAGCGAAGTAGACGTCGCCAGCCGATTCGTAGGCCATCCCCCGCTCGATCAGGCGC
>JAQYWA010000649.1 GCA_030145265.1 Desulfuromonas sp.
CGATGGCGCCATCTGCGGCCAGGGAACCATGCTTATCTCTACTATCTCCACTACTCGTCCAGTTGATTTTAATGACTGTAGAAGGGTTCTTCAGTGTGGAACTCGTATAATAGATGTCATTGCTGGAATTGTGGCAATCGGTGCAGAACGCGTTGTAATCCGGCGTCTTGGCCGCTTGCGTCGCCTTGTCGCTGCTGGTTCCGTCCGGTTCCAGGTTGGTGGAGCCCACATAACGAGGTGGCTGGTAGGCCGTGCCATAGACGGTCATCCGCTCATCAGGGGACGTGTCGTCACCCCACAGGCTATTGTGAGCCGAAGGCTTCGAAAGGGCCGTATAGCTCGGATTACCGGGCGTCCTTTTATTGGCTTTGGCAATATGGACATTATGGCAGCCGCTGCAGGGGTTGCTCGCCGCCGGGAAATCGGAGAACGTTTTGCTGCCGCTGACTCCGGTGATATATCGTTTGATGTCATAGAGGTTGTGGTAGGAAGCTTGGTTGAACGCATCCATGATACTGGTGGCGGATGCCGTGGCGCCGCCGAAGGTGGCGCTGTAGTTGTTGTTGGTGATGCCGCCCGACTGCACCGACCCGGTGGTGGCATGGCACTGAAAGCAGGCGTTGTCGGACTGGAGATACGGGTTGACGGTTTTTGCGCTGTTGAAACCGTTGGCGAGCAGAAGGTAGCCATCCGCGTTCGCCGTATGCTGTTCGTGGCAATGGCCGCAGTTGCCGCGAGCATAATCATCGGCCAAACTCGTGCGCAGCACGCCGTAACCGGTGTTCCCGTGCGCGGAGTCGGCATAAGTTCCGGCGGTGGCAAGCAGAGGATGGAAGGTCAGCAAAACCAGGAGAGCCAGGCCCGGAAAATCCCTTACCGAAGGTCTCACAGCGATGAACATTAGCATTCCCCTCTCTGGTGCTCTGGTAATCTGTCTGCCACAAACTATAAGACACAACCAATATTCAAGTCAAAAAAAAACCGCCCCACCCTGCAGGAACTGACTGACAATCACCGCAAATTATAGGGGGTCTTGTCATACCACTATTCAAGGCCTGGATTTGGCCCCATCTTTGCCAGCTCCCCCAGAA
>JAQYWA010000650.1 GCA_030145265.1 Desulfuromonas sp.
CTGGCTGACGGTGGTAGCGGGACTGGCGCTGTTCGGCCTGATCTTCGCCGTCAACTCCTCGGTCCATTCCTACCTGATCCTGAGCTACAGCGACAGCGACAGCGTGGCCCTCGATGTCGGCTTCTACTACATGGCCAACGCCGCCGGCAGGTTGGTCGGCACCCTGCTGTCTGGGATCGTCTTCCAACTGGCCGGGCTGGCCGGCTGCCTGTGGGTTTCCATGGCTATGGTGCTGGCCGCCGGAATGATTTCACTGAAACTGCCGCACGGGAACAAACCAATTGCCATTACTTGAACATTTGCAGGAGACATCATGACATCGGGCATCACCAAAAAACTGTCTTTCATCGATCGCTACCTAACCCTGTGGATATTTCTAGCCATGGCGGTGGGCGTCGGCACCGGCTGGCTGTTTCCCGGCGTGGAAAAAGTGATTAACACCTTTCAGGTCGGCACCACCAACATCCCCATCGCCATCGGCCTGATCCTGATGATGTACCCACCACTGGCCAAAGTACGCTACGAGGAGCTCGGCGAGGTCTTCCGCAACAAGAAGATTCTCGGCCTGTCGCTGCTGCAGAACTGGGTGATCGGGCCGATTCTCATGTTTGCGCTGGCGCTGATATTTCTCCACGACCTGCCCGAATACATGGTCGGCCTGATCATGATCGGCCTGGCCCGCTGCATCGCCATGGTCATCGTCTGGAACGAACTGGCCGAAGGAAACACCGACTACTGCGCCGGACTGGTAGCCTTCAACAGCGTCTTCCAGGTGCTCTTCTACAGCGTGTACGCCTGGCTGTTTATCACCGTACTGCCCCCCCTGTTCGGTCTGGAGGGGACCGTGGTCGAGGTCTCCATCGGCCAGATCGCCGAGAGCGTCTTCATCTATCTCGGCATCCCCTTTTTGGCCGGGATGCTGACCCGCCTGGTCCTGATCAAGAGCAAGGGACGAAGCTGGTACGAGGAAAAGTTCATTCCAAAAATCAGCCCAATCACTCTGATCGCCCTGCTCTTCACCATCGTGGTGATGTTCAGCCTGAAGGGGAACCTGATCGTACAGATTCCCCTCGATGTGCTGCGTATCGC
>JAQYWA010000165.1 GCA_030145265.1 Desulfuromonas sp.
ACAAATATGGCAGTAAAGTTTTTCGGACAGTTTCTGCTTGAACAAGGAGCTGTAGGGAATGAGGATCTGCTCAAGTCCATCGAACTGCAGGAGACCACCAACCTTAAGTTCGGTGCGACAGCTCTTTCGATGGGACTGCTCACATGCGATGATTTTGAACGGGTCCACGATGCTCAGCGCCTTGAAGATCTCCTGTTTGGCGACATGGCAGTCAAGCTGGGGATTCTCACTGAAGAGCAGGTTAAGCAGGTGCTCACCCGACAGAAAAACAACCATCTGTACATTGGTGAAGCCCTTGTGCGTATCGGTGCCTTGACTTCCGAATCGTTAAAAAAACACCTGGATGCCTTCAAGGTAGACCAGGCACCATATGTTGTTGACCGGATTGTTATTCCTCCTGGGGTTCCTGATTCCAAGGTGTGGGAGGTCGTTGCCGACCTGACATTCAAGATGCTGGTTCGGGTTGCTGGTTTGTCGGCGCGTCCCGGCATGTGTCAGATTACCGACGGATTCGATGCCTCTGACCTGGTTGCGGTCATGCCTTTTAAGGGTTCGGTCAGCGGCCGCTATCTGCTCAATGTCTCGACCAATATTAGAAAAGCCATAGCCATGGCCATTCTTAAAGAAGAGAATGTCGACAACGAGTCGCAAGAAATTCTCGACGATACGGTCATGGAGTTTATCAATATCGTTTGCGGCAACGTGGCCGCAAAGGCGGCCCAGCTCGGCCTTACTTTCGAAATCGACCCGCCCTATCTGATCGGTAACCAGGGTGAGCGCATCAAGGTGGCTGATGGTGAAGCGGCCCTGCTCTTCCCGGTTTATGTCGCCGATGGCGATACGGTCGAACTGGCACTCTTTATAAATCGAAAATAGCCTCAACTGCATGTTGATTTACGCAGGCCGCCTTTTGTCAGGGCGGCCTGTTTGCGTGTGTGCTCAGGGTGGCGGCCTGTCCGCGTTTGTTGCCGCATGAGCCGGATCAATTCTTGACATTTGCCGCCCCTATGTTTAGATATGTCATTAATCATTCATGCTCATCAAGGAGTGTTCGCCCATGAAGATCAAACGTGCGACTGGAGGCTTTCTGATCATGCTCGTAGCCGCAGGGAGTTGCGTGGCTGGCCAGGCGCAGAATAACTGTGGCTGTGGCCTGGGCACCATGCTTTGGGCCAACAAGGCGGACGGGTCGATCCTATCCCAGACCATGCAGGTGACCACCAACGGCATCTTGGGCAATCAGACCTTTGGCATTACCTCGGGCACCCTGGGCTGTGAGCAGCCGGAAAGTATCGGAGCGGATGACCGCACCTTTGCGTATGTTCGCGACAATATGGACGGGTTGGCCCGGGATATTGCCGTTGGCCAGGGTGAATATTTGGAGACTTTGGCCGAGTTGCTGGCGGTGCCTGTAGAGTCGAGGGACGCCTTTGCCGACAGCCTGCAGGGGAATTTCAGTCAGATATTCGTAACCGGCGAGGAGTCAGCCGCCGTTGTCCTCGAACGGATTGTCACCGTCACCGGGTAATTTCTTCTTGATGGTTTTAACCGCATTTTTATCAACGAGGCACAGAAGCATATTCTGCTTTCTGTGCCTCGTCTTTTTTCTGCTCAGCCTGTGCCGTCCGGCTGGTGCCGAGCCGTCACTGGATGTCGCCGGGCTGCAGCAGCGGGCCGTGCAGTTGAAACTGTACGAGCAGCGTTACTGGCAGGTGCTGCTGCACTACCGGAAACGGGGTGATGGCTGGGAGAGCCAGATTGACGATCCCGGATTTTTTCTCGCGGCAAATGGAAAGACCAGCCCTCGCGATGAACTGGTTGCTACGGTAGCGGCTCTGTTTGGCCAGCCAATGGCGGGAGAAGAGAGTCCTCGCTGTCGTTACGTGGCAAGGCAGGCGTGGTTGCGAAAAGCATTGGAGCTTCCAGTCCTGGCCGCGGATGCCATGAAATGCCCGGATTTCGAACGGACCCTGCAGCGGGTTGCTCCCCAAGCGGCGACCCTGGTTTTCCCTGGTAGCTACCCGAATAGTCCGGCATCGATGTTCGGGCACACCTTGCTGAATTTTCATGGTCCCTATCAAAGCAAACAGCTCGCCCATGCGGCAAATTACTCGGCCTTCACCGATGAAACCAACGGCTTTGCCTATGCCCTCAAGGGAATAGCGGGAGGCTATCGCGGATATTATTCGCTGCTGCCGTATTACGATAAAATTAAGGAGTACAGCGGGCTCGAGCGCCGGGATATCTGGGAATTCCGCTTGCGCCTGACGCCTGAAGAAACCCGGAAAATGTTTCTGCATCTCTGGGAGCTGCGAAACATCTATTCGGATTATTATTTCTTTGATGAAAACTGCTCGTACAACCTGTTGTTTCTGCTTGAGGCCGCCCGGCCCGATCTGTCTTTGACCGAACAACTGCCGCTCTGGGTTATGCCGGTCGATACGGTGCGGCTGGTAGATCGGCATGATCTGATTGCCGAGGCCAGTTACCGGCCGTCCGTTGCCACGTTGCTGAGCCGGCAGGCAGCCGGTCTGGACTCCCGAGAAACACTGCTCGCGCAAAAACTGGCCGGGGGCGAGTTGCAGGGTCCGGAGCTGGCTGAAACCGGACTCGGCGCGGAAGGACAGATACGGGTTCTGGAAGCGGCTGCAACGGCGGTCGAGCTGCAGTTCCTTAAAAAAGAATTGGAACTCGGCGACTATCGTCGCCACTACCTGCAACTGCTCTCTACCCGAAGCAGCCTCGGAGCAGGACCGGCGGATCGTCGATCGGAGCACAGTCCTTTGCGCCCCGACCACGGCCACGGCTCTTTTCGGCTTGCCCTGGGACTGGGTTATTCGGGCTCACGCTGGGTGCAGGAGCTGGATTTTCGCCCGGTCAACCATAGCCTGCTGGATCCCGAAGCGGGGTATCTGCCTGGCTCTCAGATTGAACTGGGCACCGTCGCTTTGAGTTTCAATGAAGAAAAGAAACACGTTCTGTTGAAACGAATTAAATTGGTTGATATCGTTTCACTGGCGCCGGTCAATGCTTTTGATGCACCGGTCTCGTGGCTGGTCAGGGTGGGATTGCGCCGCCAGGCTCTGCCGGAAGGACGCCACCTGGTTATGTATATGGGGACCGGAGCCGGCTACGCCTGGCAGAGAAGCCGGGGGCTGGGTTATCTGCTGCTGGAAGCCGAAGGGTTGCATGAGCGCCATTTACAGACCGATATCGCCATTGGCGGTGGGGCCAGTGCCGGCTATCTCGCGCAGATCACAGCAATCTGGCGTCTGCATGCCAGGGTAAGGCAGATCCATTACCTGGTTGGAGAGAGGGCTTGGAGCGGGTCGATTGATCTCGCTCAGAGTTTGCGAATCGACCGGCAGAACAATCTGTCGCTCGAGGTTGCGCGACGGGTGGATTTCGGCGATTGGGCGACGGAAGGGATGCTGTTCTGGAACCGCTACTGGTAACCAGATTGGTTGCAGGCAGTCAAAAGAGCATATGAGGATTTATGGCGGCGGCACCGATGATTCTCCTGGTCGATGATTCCAGGTTTTATCTCGAAATTGAAAAAGGTTTTCTGCGGCGTACTGAAGCTGAATTGTTGACGGCCCGCAATGGGGTCGAGGCGCTTGAACTGATTAGAGTGCAGTCGCCGGATCTGGTGTATATGGAGCAGGATCTGCCGCGGATGGATGGTGCTGCCTGTTGCCGGCAGATGAAAAATGATGCGGGCATGAAAAAAATCCCTGTCATCATGATTCATGATCTTACAAATATAAAAGGAGCTGGCCTGTGCCGCGAGTCGGGCTGTAATGCGGTGCTGCAGAAGCCGCTGCAGCGAGCGTCTTTTCTCGCGTTGGGCAACCAGTTTCTGGCACTGGTCGAGCGCCGGGATAATCGGGTTCCCTGCCAACAGCTGGTGATCGTACGCCAGGGGGACGAGTGTTATTGCGGTACCAGTGTTGATCTCAGCGAAGGGGGGATGTATGTCGGACTGGATCAGCCAATTCGGCAAACGGAGGCCGTCAGCCTGAGCTTTGTCATGCCGGACTCCTCGTCGGCTCTGGTTGAGGCGACCGGTCGAGTGGCCTGGACCAACCAGGGTCCGAACCGTCTCAAGCCCACTCTTCCCGTCGGTTTTAGCGTAGAGTTCAAGAGTTTCTCAGCAGACGGCATCGATCTGATCCGGAATTTCGTTGAAAAGAAACTGGCATCTCCCGGGGCCTGTTGCTCTAGAGAACCGGGCTCGATGGTTATGAATTAGCATCCGCTCAGGGCCCGCCATGGGCTTATTTTTATTTTAAATAAAAATTTGAGATGGGCATGTCTTGGGCCGGCGTGGTAATGCCTGGCTGCTGCGGATCATTGCGGGAACGGCATCGCTTATTGGGCGAGCTGAATCGGCAAGAGCTAACTGGCAGTTTAAGCGTTATTTTTTGATTTTTATCAAAAATAAAAAATTGACAAAGTTGTACCAGTTGTTTTATAAGGTTTTGGTCAGACCAATTTTCAGTTGCCCGCTCGGCGACGTTTGAGAAAGCTGGATATATGGTAGAGCTCTTACTGATTCTGGTCAGCGCGGTTTTTGTCAATAACTTCGTTCTGGCCCGGTTTCTTGGCATCTGCCCCTTTCTCGGGGTGTCAAAAAAGGTTGAGACGGCCCTCGGGATGGGCATGGCGGTTACCTTTGTCATGACCGTGGCTACCGTGGTGAGCTGGTTCATTCAGTATTTTGTCCTGATCCCCTATGGCATTGAATACCTGCAGACTATCGCCTTCATTCTGGTTATCGCTTCGCTGGTGCAGTTGGTCGAAATGGTGATCCAGAAGGCGAGCCCTGTCCTTTATCAATCCTTGGGGATTTTTCTCCCCCTCATTACGACCAACTGCGCGGTTCTCGGTCTGGCGGTACTGAATATCCAGAAAGGCTATTCCTTTCTCGAGGGAGTGGTGTTCGCCCTCGGTGCCGCCCTCGGGTTCACCCTGGCCATGGTGCTGTTTGCCGGATTGCGCGAACGGATCGACCTGAGTCCCGTCCCCGCCAGTTTTCGCGGTACCGGGATAGCCCTGGTGACGGCTGGATTGCTCTCCCTGGCGTTCATGGGATTTGCCGGGCTGGTCAAGGGCTAGCGGCACGTCGGTTGACCATCTATCCGTATGATTGAAGGATTAAATTGATGATAGAAGCTGTCGTAAGCATAGGCGGCATCGGCATGCTGGCCGCAGTGGCTCTCGGCATTGCCGCCAAGAAGTTTGCTGTCGAAGTGGACCCCCGGGAGCTGGCCATTCTCGAAGTGCTTTCCGGGGCCAATTGCGGTGCCTGTGGCTACCCCGG
>JAQYWA010000166.1 GCA_030145265.1 Desulfuromonas sp.
GGCATCCACCACCGAACCTGAGGCCAATTCACCACGGCCGTTGGTTAGAGAGTAACCAGCGTTGATATTAGCATTGTGCATTTTACCGTTGGAGTCGGTTTCGGTCATCAGATTTTCAACGCCGCCATCCATGTTGACGACCATGTCGCGATTGACTGAGTACTCCACAGCCCGCTCTGCAACGTAGAATGCTTCGCGGTTGGCCTGATATTCACCCGAGACGCCAAGCTCCCGTGTGGAAGTCGTCAACACCGCCACCCCCAGCAGGCTGATTACTGCGATCATCCCGATGGCAAGTATCAGCGCCATGCCTCGCTCATTGTCCAAGGGCCTGGAGTGACAGAACCTTTGGAATCTTGTTTTTGGTTTCATAAGTCCGTCTCCTAGATATTTCGAACCGAGGCTCTGGTTCTCAGGGTTCGCTGTTTGACTCCCGAGGGCAGATTGCCGGTAGTGCCCGTCAGAATGATTTCAACAGAGTTAATCACACCGCCTGAAGTGGTGAAATAGTTAAAGGTTATATTGGAAATATTCCGGGCAAGAAGCTGGCTCGTGCCATCGATGGTCCGGACCAGGGTGTTGCCCGAGATAGAGTAGTTCACAGTGCGAAGCAGATTGGGACCCGCAGGGACAATCACGTCACCAGCCAGGAACTGGGTGCCCGAGGTCATACCGGAGAGGGAGATACTGCTCCCCGCCGTACTCACCACATCGAAGACATTCCCCTCCGGCTCGGCAAACAGAGACGGCCGTATAATGCGAACCTTTCCACCCGCCGAAAACCGTTCTGCCATCTCGTTGGAAACCACAGTAAAGACATTGGTTCCGATGGCTGCGGTCACGGGAGCTGTTACCCGTGCGTAATGGCGGCCCAAAGAGGCCGTGTTGATGGTCAGGGAATCGGCGGCGGAGGTACTATCGATAGGATCGTCATCGACCAGGAAACCGGCCATTCGGACATCCTCGGCAATCCGGTCAATCGCCACCCTGAGATTGGCCTGCACATCGCTGATCTCGAGGCTGCTGGTAGTGGTTCGCTGGGTGGATATGTACAGGTTGCTGACGGCCAAAGCCACAACCCCCATGATGGCAGACGCCACCAGGAGTTCGACCAGAGTCATCCCCCTGTTGTTTGAAATAACCGATCGGAATTTCATCCGTTTTCTCCCCTTAGTAATAACGCTTCAGGGTGATAAGGTTTACCACCTCTTTCCGGCCCCCGAGGACAGTCTGTATGTTCTTCTGGCTTTCGACCTTGATGTCTACCTTGGTCACGTTGGGCAGGCCTTCGTAATCGACAACAGTTTTGTATTGGATAGAATAGACGCCGCCCTGAACCGTAACAGTCGGAAAATTCGGCCAATCGGCGTAAGATGCGACGGCAGTTTGAAAAATCGGGTCGCTGCCTGGCATACGAGCGATGTCCTCCAGAACGCTTTGCCCCAACGCTGCGGCAGTTACTACGCTGCTGGCCTGAACGTTGGTACGTATCGCCGTCACCTGCAGCTGGGCCAGGCCCAACAGGCCGACGGCAAGGATCATGACCGCGATCAGCATCTCGAGAAGAGTGAACCCTTTTTCGCACTTAATGATGGAAGCCATTAGTTTTCCCTTCAAAACGTTTTCTGAAATTTTCTGGCTACGAAAAGGTTATTTGCAATTGTCGTACCTCTTGTATGGCAAACCGCCAGGCACCGAATTTATGGGGTTCTTTCATCTTCAAACGGAACATTATGTCCCCTTATGTGCAAAATTTGCATACAAAGCCCGGCAGTTTTTGCATAGTTGACCATAAACGCCTCTTCAACATGGCTTGACAGGTTTTGCGCAGTAGCTAATAAAAATCCCCACCCAAAGGGCGAGGATTTTTAAATCTCAAGAAATTTCCTCAAATCAATCACTCCAACCCATAATCCTTCAACTTGTACTGCAATGAACGCAGGCTTATCTCCAGCATCTGCGCTGCCTGCGTCCGATTACCGCCGGTGGCCGCCAGGGCCTTGCGGAGGTACTCATCCTCCAGGCGCGCCACCGCCTGCTTGAGCGAATAGCCTTCGGCCCGGTCGCGCTCGCGGCGCCGGACTTCCCAGGGGAGTGTGACCTGATCAATCACTTCACCGCGGCAGAAGATCAGGGTCTTCTCCATCAGATTCTCCAGCTCCCGCACATTACCCGGCCAGCCATAGCCCTGCAGGGCTGCGACCGCATCCGGTTTCAAAACCGGTGCCGGTCGCCCCTCGCGCCGGGCCGCTGACTCGAGAAAATGCCTGGCCAGCACCGCGATATCGTCCTGCCGTTCGCGCAACGGCGGGATGTGAATGTCGACCACCGCCAGCCGAAAATAGAGGTCTTCGCGAAAGCGACCAGCGGCAATTTCATCTTTGAGATCGCGACCGGTGGCGGCCAGAATCCTGACATCGACCTTGTGTGGGCGGGTTTCGCCGACCCGCAGCACTTCACCTTCCTGCACTGCCCGCAGCAGCTTGGGCTGCAGATCGAGCGGCATCTCGCCGATTTCGTCCAGAAACAGGGTGCCGCCATCGGCTGCGCCGAACAGCCCCTGGCGATCCCGATCGGCACCGGTAAACGCCCCCCGCACATGACCGAAAAGTTCACTCTCGAGCAATCCTGCGGCAATCGCACTGCAGTTGACCGCCACGAAGGGGCCGCCGCGGCGGCCCCCCTCAGCATGCAGGGCCCGGGCAACCAGCTCCTTGCCAGTCCCGGTTTCGCCGGTGATCAGTACCGGCGAGGCGACAGTGGCGACCTTGCGCACCATGGCCATCACCCGGGTCATGGCTTCGCTGGCAAAGACCAGCCGGCGGCCGCTGCCACCGGCAGCCAGTTCCTGCTTGAGGCGCTCATTTTCCATCTGCAGGCCGAGCCGCTCTTCGGCCTTTTTCACCGCCAGCACCACCTCGTCCGGTTTGAACGGCTTGGAGATATAGTCGTAGGCCCCCTGCTTCATACATTCAATGGCCGTGTCGACCGATCCGTAGGCGCTCATCATGATGACGGTCAGAGCAATCTTCCTGCTTTTCAACGCAGCCAGAAACGCCAGACCACCCATCCCCGGCATACGGATGTCGCAGAGGGCGAGCACGCAGTTTTCCCGGCCCAGCAGCTCGAGGGCCTCATCACCGCTGCCGGCTTCGACCACTCGATATCCCTGCTTTTCAAGCACCAAGCGCAGCATGTGCCGCATCGGCGCTTCGTCGTCAATGATCAGTATGTTATTCACTGATTTCTTCATGGCGTCTCCACCGGTTTCAACCAGATTCGGAACTCACTCCCCTGCCCGGGCCTGGAGCTGACCTCGATACGCCCTCCGGCCTCTTCGATGATGCGCTGACAGATGGCTAGGCCAAGACCACGCCCCGAAGCCTTGGTGGTGTAAAAAGGATCGAAAACGTGGGCGAGCACTTCCGGGGCCATTCCGCAGCCGGTATCGCGCACCGACAGCCAGGGGACTCCGTTAGCCACTCCTCCCGCCAGGCAGATCAGGTCACCATCGGCCGTAGCATCGCGGGCATTGATCAGCAGGTTGACCAGCACCTGCTGCAGACGATGCCGGGCCAGCTCGACGCAGGGTAATTCCTTTGGCAGTTGACGCTCCAGCTTACGGTGCTCGAAAAGGCCCTGATTCTGCAGTAAATCCAGAGACTCTCCCGCCACCGCGACGGGATCGAAAACTTCGCCGGAACAGGGGGCCGGTGCGGCAAAGTCGAGCAGTTCACGGACCAGCCGGTCGATCCGCCCGGTTTCGACCAGAGTGCGGTCCGCCAGGTCGCGCTGACCCACATCAACCAGTTCAGATTTCAGCAGCTCAAGATAGCCGACGATCGCCCCCAAGGGGTTGCCGATCTCGTGGGCCATTCCCGCCGCCAGATGACCGACCGATGCCATTTTTTCCGACCGGATCAGCTCATCGTTGACCTTCTGCAGTGAGGCAATATGGGTTCGGGTCTCTTCGTGACTCTGACGCAGCGACGAAATCATATGGTTAAACGATTCCGCCAGATCGGCAATCTCGCGGGGGCCGACTACATCCAGCGATTCATCCAGGTTGCCGGCCGCCACCGAGTGGGTCAGTGCCTGCAACTGCCGGATCGGCCGGACCACGTTGCGCCCAAGCAGGTAAAGCCCAAAAACAACCAGGATCGTGCCGTACATTGCCACATACAACAGAACCAACTGGCGGGCCGATTGAACCCGATGGCGGATGTCGCCGAGGGAAAAGCGGGCCTGGAAGATGCCGGCGAATTCCCGCGGCTGCTGCAGCGGCAACGTGACCGAGACAAACCCCGGCGCCGGTTGCTGCTGAAACGGCAGCCAACCGGAGGCGTAGTCGATGACCACAACGGGTTCGTCGACAAACCGGAATCGCCCGAGATCGATCGGCAAATCAAGGTCTTTCAGTTGGAATGAGGCTAGCGGCTGAAGATTGTGGTCGTAGAGAATCCAGGACTCGATCTGCGATGACAGCGGCTTCAGCAAGGAATGGGCCCGCTCGGCCATGACTTCCGACGACTCAGCATCCGTCGCCAGTGTCCGAGCCAGAACTTCGGTCATGGCGATCGCATTGGAAACGCGTTGAGTCACCAGTTCTTTTTCGGTGAGTTTAAGCAGCAGAAAGCCGGCAAAGAGCAGGGCTGCACCGACTAGAATGGCCAGATTGACAAGAATTTCAGTACGTAAACCCACAATCCTGGGCACCGAGGCCTCCTGCGTTTAAACAGTTCAATTAGACAATATCCCAGTCACTTTACGCTTTTGAGCGGCATAACACAACGGGGCTTACCTGGACATCTAAGTTAAACAGAAGGGTGCTGCATTTACAGGCTGACAAATCCCCCCCCAAACTGCTAGCATGTCGCGCTAAAACCACAAGGAGGAATATCCATGTCCCGCATTCCCGTTGTCGACCAGGAACAATGCATCAGCTGTGAAGTCTGTACCCATATCTGCCCCGAAGTCTTTCGCATGGAAGGCGAAGAAGGCCACGACCATGCCCACGGCGAGCACAAGTCGTGCGTCTACAACCCGACCGGCGCCCCCGAGAGCAAGATCGAGGAAGCCATGGACAACTGCCCGGCTGCCTGCATCTACTGGCAGGAATAACCCGTCCCCTTGAACCTGTCCGGCAACATCCGCAAGCTCTACGCGTTTTCCTTTCTCAAGATGGCCCTCTTTCCGATGGCGGTCATCACCCTGTTCTGGAAAGACCAGATCGGCCTGTCGCTGACGGAAATCCTGCTGCTGCAGGGACTCTTTTCGCTGGCCACCCTGGTCATGGAATATCCCTCCGGA
>JAQYWA010000651.1 GCA_030145265.1 Desulfuromonas sp.
CCCCCCCACTGAGAGCATGTTGACCGAACGGGTTCATCCCGATGATAGCGAGAAGGTACAAAAAGCCCTTCAGGAACATCTTCAAGGAGGTGTGACGCCGTTCGACGTGGAGTTCCGGATCCGATCCAAATCGGGCGGGTACTTGTGGATCTGGGCGCGTGGTCAGTCCCTTCGTGATGCAGCTGGGCAATCTCGACGCATGTCCGGTTCCTTTCAAGATATTACCCAACGCAAGCAGGCCGAAGAAGAATTGAAAAAATACCGCGACCATCTGGAGGAGCTGGTTGAAACACGCACGGCAAAATTGAAAAGCATCAATACGAAACTGGAAGCCGCCAACAAAGAACTGGAGGTTTTTTCCTATACCGTTTCCCACGACCTTCGCACCCCCCTGGCCCCGATCATGGGGTATGCTGAAATGCTGAAGGATAAATACAGTCACCTGCTGGATGGCCATGCTATCGCTATGCTGTCAGAGATCACTGTCCAGGGTGGAAAAATGTTAACCCTGATGAAGGATCTCCTGGCCTTGGCCCAGGTGGAACACCTCAAGGCACCTGACAAGCCGGTGCCCAGTGGAGAGGTCTGTCTTAATGTCCTCGACAATCTGAACAAAGAGTTTGTCGGGGGCACCGGCCTCGTTCATCTCAAGGGATGTCTCCCCCCTGTCCGTATTCCCCGGTCTCTTTTAGCCCAGGTATTTGCCAACCTGATCGGTAACGGCCTGCGTTATGCGGGCAGCGAAGGCGGTCCCATTGAAGTTAAAGGTGAGCGACGGGGCAATCGGGTGCGTTTTTCGGTAAGTGATCACGGACCGGGGATCCCTTTCGAGGAACAGCTCCGTATTTTTGAAGTTTTCTATCGTGGCGCGACGGAAAGCAAAACCCCGGGGTCGGGTGTGGGGTTGGCTATTGTGGCCAAAATAGCGCGGCATTTCGGAGGAAAAGCCTGGGTAGAAGACACGCCGGGAGGAGGGTGTACTTTTCATGTGGAATTTTTTGATAACGACCGTGAAGAACCCGGAGACTGACCATGCTCACTGACCGCCCGTTTCCCGATTAGCGACGCCACTCCGTCACGCGCC
>JAQYWA010000652.1 GCA_030145265.1 Desulfuromonas sp.
CTGGAGGGGAGCCGGTTTCGAACCCGCGACCCGCGGGCGGTGGCCGACGATGTCGAACGGATGCAGCGCGAGCATGGCGTCGCCAGCCTCTTTTTCACCGATTCGGTCTTCAACGATCCTCAGGGACATTACCTGACGGTGGCCGAGGAGTTTATCCGTCGCGGCCTGAAGCTGCGTTGGAGCGGTTTTTTCCGCCCCCAGGGGCTCGGTCGCCAGGAGCTGTCCCTGCTGAAAAAATCGGGCCTCTTCGCCATGGAACTCGGCACCGACGCGGCCTGCGATACCACCCTGAAGGAGCTGGGTAAGGGCTTTACCTTCAGCGAGGTACTCGAGGTTAACCGGGCTGCGGTGGCCGAGCGCATCCCCTGTGCCCATTTCATCATGTTCGGCGGCCCCGGCGAAAACGAGACGACGGTCCGCGAAGGGCTGGCCAACATCGCGCAGCTCGAGCACTGCGTGGTCTTCTCCTTCTCCGGCATCCGCATCCTCCCCGGCACCGCGCTGCGGCAACGGGCTATTGCCGACGGCGTGCTTGACGAGCAGGATGATCTGCTGCGGCCGGTCTACTATTTCTCGCCGCAGATTGCCCCGCAGACCCTGAATGCCATGCTCGAGCAGGCCTTCCGTGGCCGCCGCGACCGCATCTTCCCTCCTCCCGAGGGGCAGAAACGGATGGCGGTGATGCACCGTTTCGGTTATCGCGGACTGCTCTGGGATACCCTGGTCCGGTTCCCGGACCTGCCCAGCCAGAAAGAGGCCTAAGATGACGGCACTGAATTCCGACCGCATTCTGCTGGTTCACCCTCTCGGCTACCAGGTCGAGGCGGCCGGCGGCGACATCTCGCGGATGGCCAACATCATGCCGCCCCTCGGCCTGGCGAGCATTGCCGCCTTTGTCGAACAGCGGGGGATCAAAGCTTCGCTGATCGACTGCTATGCCCACCCGGCCGACTCGGAGCGGATGATCCGCGAACGGCTGCTGGCTGAGCGCCCGGCCTTTATCGGTTTGAGCTGCACTACGGCGAGCTTTCTCGACGGGGTGCGCCTCGCCGAGCTGGCCCACAGCATTCTCCCCGAAATCCG
>JAQYWA010000653.1 GCA_030145265.1 Desulfuromonas sp.
CGGCTCGAAGAGCTCTACCGCGAGGCGGATCTGGCCCGCAGCGAAGCCCGGGCCATTCTCGACGCCACCAGCGAGGCGATACTGCTGATCTCTCCCGCGGGAGAGATCGTCGCGCTCAACCGTCGCTTCGAACAGTTGTTCAGGGATCGCGAAGGTGAACTGCTCGGAAACACCTTCGCATCGCTACTGCCGGAAATCGAGCGGATGTTCGACGAATCGCCGGGTTACCGGAAGTTTCGCGGCGCTCTGCGCCGCATCGGCAGGGGGGAGTTTACCGAGATCCTTTCTCAGCACTGGCCCCGGCGCCGGGAGCATGAGCTCTTTTCCACCGTAGTGCGCGATACCCAAGGGGGGCGGCTCGGGCGGCTCTTCGTTTTTCGCGATGTGACCCGCGAACGGGAGCTGGACCGGATGAAATCGGAATTCGTCTCCCTGGTCTCCCACGAGCTGCGCACCCCGCTCACCTCCATATCCGGCTATGTGGAGATGCTGCTGGATGGTGACGCCGGTGCGCTGCGGGACGAACAGACGGATTTTCTCGGTATCGTCCAGAGAAATGCCGACCGGCTGACCGCCCTGATCAACGATCTGCTCGACGTCTCCCGCATCGAGGCCGGTCGTATCGAAATGAAGCCGACCGCTCTCGATCTGGCCCAGCTTATCCGCAACGCGGCCGAGTCACTGCGCCCCGCCATCGAGGCCAAGAGTCAGGCCCTGTCCCTTGACCTTCCCGCAAGCCTGCCGGTGGTGGAGGGGGACCAGAACCGGCTGGTCCAGGTGATGATCAACCTGCTCTCCAATGCCTGCAAATACACCTCCGCCGGCGGGAGCATCGGCGTTGCCGTGGTCCACGAACCCGGCCAGCTCCGCATCGAGGTGACGGATACCGGCATCGGCCTGAGCCCGGAGGAGCAGGGCCGACTCTTCACCAAGTTCTACCGGGTCGACAACGCCACCACCCGCGAGGTGGGGGGGACCGGCCTTGGCCTCTGGATCACCCGCTCCCTGGTGGAGCTTCATGGTGGTCAGATCTCCGTCCGCAGCGCCCCCGGCGAAGGGGCGACCTTCAGCGTGACGTTGCC
>JAQYWA010000167.1 GCA_030145265.1 Desulfuromonas sp.
CAGGATAAGTCGAGATATTCACGAAACTGGATAAGGCGGCGGGTCGACAGGATTTCCCTGGCACGCACGATATCCGCCTGTATCGCTCTAACCAGTTCGTCCACTGATGAGAAGCGTTTTTCGTTTCGCAGGCGCTCAAAAAAATAAATCCGCAGCGTTTCGCCATAAAGATCGCCTTTAAAATCGAGCAGATGAACCTCGACGGTAACGTCCTGATTGCCGAACGTGGGATTCCAGCCGATATTCAGCACACCATCAAATAGGCGTTCGCCTCGCTTGACCTTAACCGCATAAACTCCCGGGATCGGAATGATCTCTTTATCGGTGACCAGGTTGGCGGTGGGAAAACCGAGCTGCTTGCCCCGCTTGGCCCCGTGGGAGACGACCCCCTCAAGGGTGAACTGACGCCCAAGATAACGGACAACCCCGGCCACGTCCCCGGCGCAGATCATTTTCCTGACCAGGGAACTGCTGTAAACCACGTTGTGCTCAGCGATCGGATCAAGGACTTCGACGC
The DNA here is from genome assembly GCA_030145265.1 of Desulfuromonas sp. Classification (GTDB taxonomy): domain Bacteria; phylum Desulfobacterota; class Desulfuromonadia; order Desulfuromonadales; family Trichloromonadaceae; genus Trichloromonas. Next base: position 518 of record JAQYWA010000167.1, read on the forward strand.
CGAACCCGAACTCATCCCCCTTGCGCCGGAGAAAGTCGACGTTGCCGCCCCGCCCCCGGCCAAAGGTGTAATCGTAGCCGACGATAACATGCTTGACACCGATGGTTTTGACCAGAATCTTTTCGACGAAATCAGCGGCCGACATGGCGGCCAACTCTTTAGTGAACGGAACACCGATCAGGATGTCAACACCGGAAGCCTCGATGAGGCGTTCTTTTTCGGCATCGGTATTGAGCAGTTTCGGCGCCCGCTCCGGGGCCAGAAGTTTCAGCGGATGGGGCACAAAAGTAAGGACCACGGAGGTGCCATCGCATTGGTGGGCCTTACGGATGAGCCGCTGAAAAATCTCACGATGGCCAAGATGGACCCCGTCGAAATTGCCGATGGTCAACACCGCGTTGTGCAGGGGCGCAGATAGTTCCTGCAGATCTCGAAAAAGCTTCATGGTTTGATTCTTTTTTTTCGGCCGCGACCAGGCGTGGGCGGCCGCTCTTCAGTTTCAACCAACACGAAATTAATTTCGCGACGGGCCAGGTCGACATTGGCCAGGCGTACCCGGACCGGGACACCTACCTGGTAAACCCGGCGGCGATGTTCGCCAACCAGGCGGTGCAGGTCGTCTTCGAAATGATAAAAATCGTCCGACAGGCTGGAAACATGAACCAGCCCTTCAATAAAAACATCGTTGAGTTCGACGAAAAAGCCGAACGGCTGAACACCCGACACCAGGGCGTCGAATTCTTCATCGATCCGGGTCGCCATAAACTGGCACTTTTTCAGGTCGATAATTTCCCGTTCGGCCTCCATGGCCCGCCGCTCTCGCATCGAGGTATGTTCACCGGCCGGGGGAAGCCGGCGGTTGAGGGTATCCTTGCGGCCTTCCGAAAGCGGATCATGCGCCAGCACATCGCGCAGAATCCGATGCACGATGAGATCAGGATAACGCCGGATCGGCGAGGTAAAATGGCAATAGAGCTTGGCGGCCAGGCCGAAATGCCCGGCGTTGTCAGCCGAATAACGGGCCTGTTTGAGACTGCGCAGCAGGACGTTGTTAAGGAGTTTTTCCTCGGGGCGCCCCGAGGCTTCATCCAGCAGCTTCTGCAGCTTTCGCGGGTCGACCCCGGTTTCGCCGAGTTCTAGCCCATAATTGAAGTGGGCGGCGAATTCCTGAAAAGCCTGCAGCTTTTCCAGGTCAGGCGATTCGTGAATGCGATACAGCAGGGGCGTCTGGCGCTCATGCAGGAAGGTCGCCACCGCTTCGTTGGCTGCCAACATAAACTCCTCGATCACCCGGTGGGCCAGATGGCGTTCGGCCCTGAGGATATTTTCCGGCTTACCACGCAGGCCGAGCACCACTTCGGCTGCGGGCAGATCGAAATCGAGGCTGCCGCGTCGGCGGCGCATCTCAATGAGCTGCAAGGCCAGCTGCTCCATGATCTTGAGGTCGGGATAAATCGACGCATACCGGTCAATGACGGCCTGATCACCGACTTCGATCATGTCGCGCACTTCGGTATAGGTCAGCCGCGCCTGACTGCGGATCACCGAAGGATAGAACCGGCTTTCGAGCCGCTGCCCCTGCGGGTCGAACAGCAATTCGGCGGTCATGGCCAGGCGGTCGACATCGGGGTTGAGGGAACAGATGCCGTTGCTCAGCGCCTCGGGGAGCATGGGGATGCACTGACCGGGGAAATAAACGCTGGTCGAACGCTCATAGGCTTCGCTGTCGATGTGGCTTTTTTCGGCAACGTAATAGCCGACATCGGCAATCGCCACCCAGAGCCTGATGCGGCCATCGGCTTCGCGTTTGACCGCGACGGCGTCGTCGAAATCCATGGCAGTTTCGCCGTCGATGGTCACCAGCGGAAGCGACCGCAGGTCCTCCCGCCCGGCCAAGTCGTCCGGTCCTACATGGTCCGGGATCTGCCCAGCGGCAGCGAGTACTTCTTCGGAAAAACTATGCGGGAGATTGTGCTTGTAGGCAACGGCCAGGATTTCGACCGCAGGATCATCGGCATCGCCGAGAACTTCGATCACGGTCCCTTCGGGGCCACGGCTGCCGCTGGGAAAGGCGACAATCCGAGCCACCACCATCTGGCCGGGGCGAGCTAAGGCTTTGGACTGATCAGAAATGAAAATATCGTGGCGCACCCGCGGGTCCGCCGGGACCACGTAACCAAAGCCACGGCCGGCCTCGTAACGGCCAACCACCTGCTGGTGGGCGCGCTCGACGATGCGAACCACCCTGCCCTCGGGCTTACCGCCGCGCCCCCCCCGTTCGACCCGCACAGCCACCGTATCGCCATCCATCACCTCAGGCAGATACCGGGCCGGGACAAAGATGTCCTGACGAGCCTCCGGCGCGGATACGAACCCATAGCCATCACGATGGACGGACACCTTGCCGACCACCAGGTTGACCTGTTGAGGCAACGAATAGCGGCCATTCTTGTGCCGGATCAGGGTGCCGGCATCGACCATTTCATCAAGAAGGCGAATCGCCTCCTGCCGCTCTCCGCGCTTGAGCCGAAAGCCGGCGAGAATATCCCGCGGCGTCTGGGGTCGGCGGGCCTGGGTGGCAAGAAATTTGACGAGATCTTCAGCTGACAGCGCCATGCGACAGCAGACCTAGGTTGCCGCAGGCGCAGGAACCACGCCGCGGGCCCACAAGTGTTTGCCGAATTTGCGATAACCGAAGACGTTGTTCAGGCGGGCATCTTTGGCGGCATCGACTGGCATCACGTACCCCTTGAGCAGGGTTTCGAGATATTTGGCCAGCACAGCTCCGCCGCCGCCGGTGATTACCATGGTATCGATGTCCCAGTCGTCAGCCCACAACCGGTCAACCTCGTTGGCCACCGTCGAGGCCAGCTGACTGAAAACCTGCTCGGTGAGTTCCTTGAGATCGTACTCCTTGCCGCGGATCTTGATAAAACCCCGATCGACGGCGTCATAAAGACGATAGAGTTCAACGTTGACCCCACTGTCTTCACGCAGCTTGGTGGCAATCACGTTAAAGGCCCGGGCAATCCCTGAATCGGTGGTGCGGCTCCCCCGCTCCGAATATCGCATTTTATCGGAAATAGTGTAGTCTGAGGTGCGGAACCCGACGTCGATAATGCCGATCTTTTCCTTGACCAGGCGCTTGTCGCCGAGCTCACCGAGGTCATTCAGCATCAGGTTGAACATCGAACCGAATGGCTGGGGAATCACCCGCACCTTGTTGATGTTGACGACCTTCTCCTTGATCTGGCCGGCGGCATCGGTAATCACCACGCGATGTTCGCCGAGTAGTATGCCGGCGACATCCTTCTTGTATTTCTGGTAATAACCGATCGGCAGACCGGTCACCAGATTAATCGGAATATGCCCACCGACCAGCCTGGCCGCCGCGCTCAAGGCAAGGATCTTGACAAACTTGGCGACAAACTGCCCCTGGTCGAGGGTGAAGAAGCGCACATTGCTCTGCCGTTCGGCCAGTTCGCCGAGAAAATACGACTTGCCGTCAACGTCGAGCTGCAGATGATCGTCCTGGTCATTGTCGGCCAGAATCAGCTCACGAAACTGCACATCGGTCGCCTCACCATAAACCGACTTGAATACCAGCGAATCGTTGCCGTTGGTCGCCTTGGTAAAGCCAAACCCTATATCAATGCCGAGAATTTCCACATGCCCTCCTTTGGGAAACGATAAACATGATGGCGTCGCAAAAAGTCCGCGCTACTGCGTTACAGCGGTTTTTCAGGACTTCGACATACCTGAGGTATGCCTTCACCCCTGAAAAACCACTAAGCCTTGTATGACGAAATTTTTGCTTAGCCATCTCAAGACTTTTTGCGAAAGCATCAAACATCAGTTGCCGACCGATTCATCTTCGACAATTTTATTGATTACCAGGCCGGAAAGCAGCTTGGGATAAAAGTAGGTAGATTTCTGGGGCATCTTCCCCTCCGCGTTGGCCACGTCGCGCACCTCGCTCATGCGGGTGGGGTTCATCAGGAAAGCCAACTGGGCCCCCTCTTCCCCAACCATGCGAAATGGCTCGTCAACCCCCTTGAAGTACTGCAGATGCTCCGGGCTTTCCTGAGTTTCGGCAGAAAGGTTCAACAGCCTGCCCAGAACCAGCCGGTGCAGGATCGAAACATCCAGGGTCCGTAACACCTTGGGCGTCTTCTCATCGAAAAACTCGTCCATGACCTTTTCGTCTTTGAGACTCAGGTAATGGACTTCGCCGGTGCCGGCAAAGAGAGCCAGCACGTGCCGACGTCCCCCCAGGTCCACCAGGGTCTGACGGACCTGGCGACGGGCCTCGCCGCATTCCACATCCAGCGGCCGGCTGTCGATATCGAAATAGACGGCCAGATCCCTTAAAAACGCCCCGAGCCTGAGCTGCGGGAGATTGCTGACAACCCGATGCGCCGGGAAAACCTGCATCCCACTATCTTCCATATTGGAAAAGCAGATCATGAGAAAATTAAAGAGCTCTTTGCCGGTATAATCGGGATGCTTCTCGCGCATGTAATTGCGATAGCCGATCGCCGCTTCGTAGCGGTGGTGCCCATCGGCAATGAGCAGTGGCTTGTTGTCGAGCACCGACTGAACCGTGCTGATCAGGGACGGCTCGCTCGTGCGCCAGACACGATGAATCACGCCGTCGTCATCACGAACCAACAGGTCGGGGTCGCGGGCCTTTTCTTTTTTACTGAGGACCTCGAGAACGCAGCAAGGATCTGAATAGAGGGCGAAGACCGGGCTCAAGCTTGCGCTGCA
>JAQYWA010000654.1 GCA_030145265.1 Desulfuromonas sp.
CGCGGATTCAACTCGCTAGTGCAACTGGTGGGGCAATTCCAAAAAATACCTGATTGGGGGTTTTAAACCCAAGACATTTTCTGGGGCGATTGTTGAGTTTGTTCATTACTGCCTGAACCTCCGTGTCTGTGACTTCGGAGAGATCCTTTCCCTTGGGGAAATATTGGCGAATAAGCCCATTGGTATTTTCGTTCAGCCCCCGTTCCCACGAATGGTAAGGGTGAGCAAAATAACCACAGGCATCAAGCTCCTTGGCAATCTCTTGGTGTAAGGCAAACTCTTTCCCGTTGTCGTAGGTCAGGGTTTGGACCTGTGAAGCCAACGGCGTCAGGCCTTTTAAGATGACAGCCGTCACTTTCTGTGCTGTTCGGTTGGGTGCTTTGCCGATTACACTCAGGCGCGTCTTGCGCTCGACTAACGTGACCAGTACGGCGCCCCCCTGTTTGCCAATGACGGTATCCGCCTCCCAGTCACCAACGCGACTGCGTTCGTTGACTATACTTGGCCGTTCGTCGATGGAAACGCGTCCCTTGATCTGTCCTCGTCGGTCCGGGGCTCCATAGCGTTTTTTACGCGGTTTCTGACAGCGAAGATGGGTATGGAGGTCTCCGCCAGCTTGCTTGTCCCGCAGGATGTATTGATAGATCCACTCATGGCTAATGCGGATATCTTCTTCGCGTCGCAACCAGTCACTTGTTTGCTCAGGGCTCCAGTCTTCGCGTATGAGCTGCCCTACTCGCGTCCAGGCCTCAGATGAGAGTCGGGAGGCGGCCTTTGTTTGTCGGCGGCTTGACGCAAAGTTATTCGCCTGCTTAGGCCTATAACCTCTCAGCCCACGATTCCGGGTCAGCTCTCGGCTGACAGTGGACTTGTGACGACCGATAATCTTAGCGATTTCAACCTGATTGTGCCCTGCTGTTTTCAAGGCATAAATCTGGTATCTTTCTTCTCGGGTAAGCTGCGTGTAGTGACTCATCGTGCTCCTCTAACTTTGGTCGGTGAGAGTAGCCGTGAGACTACCGCAGCTTATCTTTTAAACCAACCAGGTAGAGTTGCACTTACGAGTTGAATTCAGG
>JAQYWA010000168.1 GCA_030145265.1 Desulfuromonas sp.
ACGGCGACCGTCGATGGTGCCTGGTGGGATTATCGCCGTGAGCATATCTGGAAATTTCGCGACGGGGAGGCCGAATGAAGCTGATCTCCCCGATCGATCAGCTGGCCGAGGCCGAGCCGCTCCTTGAGGCCGGGGCCGACGAGTTGTACGGGGGCTTCGTCCCGCAGGAGTGGCAGAAGCGCTACAGCCTGCTGGCTTCGATCAACCAGCGCACCTTTGAGGGGGCGCAGATTCGCAGCTTTGCCGACCTGCAGGAGATCGTGAAGCGGGTCCATGGGCGGGGCAAAAGCTTTTCCCTGACCCTCAACGCGCCATTTTATAGCGACGAGCAGATGCCGCTGCTGCTTGAGTACGTCGATCAGACCGTGGCGGCCGGGATCGACGGCATCATCCTCGCTGACCTGGGCCTGCTGCGTCTGCTCCGGCAGCGTCATCCCGGTCTCGAGTATCATGCCAGCACCCTGGCCCATCTCGGCAATTCGGGTTCGGCAGCGTTTTACGCCGCCCAGGGGATCAACCGCATCGTCTTTCCCCGTCACCTGACGGTAGCGGAAATGGCCGAGATCGTCGGCAAATTGCCGCAACTGCGTTTCGATGCTTTCATGTTGGTCGGCAACTGTCCTAACACCGAGGGCTTGTGCACCTTCCATCATTCGAGCCCGGATAAGATCTGGCCCTGCGAGATTCCCTACCGGATCAAGCCGCTGGAGTCGCCGGGTTCTCCGACTTTGCAGGCAGCGATCGACCGACAGGCCAGTTGGTCGCGCACTAACCGTCGTCACGGCTGCGGTTTGTGTGCTATTCCGGCCCTGTTGCGCGCTGGCATTTATGGCGTTAAACTTGTTGGCCGCGGCGCCCCTGCGGCCCAGAAAACCATGAACGTTTCGCTGGTCAGGGAGTTCATCCGCCTGGCCGCCGAAGAAACAGACTTGTCGCGTTACTGCCGGCAGGCCAGGGCGGCCCATGCTCATCGCTTTGCCGCGGCCTGCTCGAGCAATGTCTGTTACTTTCCTGAATATTGTCCTGACGAATAGGTTTTTTATGATACGCATTTTACATACCGCCGATCTGCACCTTGGCGCCCCGCTTCCGTCCCTGGGCGAGGCCGAAGGGCGGCGACAGAGCGACTTTTTACAGACCTTTGAGCGACTGCTGACCCTGGCCATCAAGAACGAGGTCCAGATGTTCTTGGTGGCAGGAGATCTCTTCGATTCTCCCAAGCCTGACGCCGATCTGGTCGGCAAGGTGCAAGCCGGCATCAAGCGCCTGGCTGAGCGCGGGATTCTCACGGTGCTGCTGCCTGGCACCCATGACAATACGGTTGGTGCCGATTCCGTTTACCGTCGTCACGAGTTTTCGGGAGTCGTGCTGCTGTCATCGCCGGTGGTGGAAGAGCCGGTCGGCATCGAGGTGGCCGGTGAGGAGGTCTTCCTGTATGGCTTCGCTTATCGCAGCTTCGCTTCGGACGACGCCATGGCCGGTATGGTCCGGCGCAAACCCGAGGGGATTCACATCGGCCTGCTGCACGGTTCGCGGCAGGGGAGCCCGGAATGGGAATACCGCAAGAAAGATCTCCCCTTTGACCTGGCGACCCTGCAGCAGTGGGGGCTCGACTACGTCGCTCTCGGTCACTATCACAATTACGAAACCCTCGAGTCGGGCGGTCGGCTGTACGGATGCTACCCGGGGTCGCCGGAAGGAAAGCGATTCGGTGAGAACGGGCCCCGCTTCTGTGCCCTGGTGAGCGTCGAACCGGGGCGGGCGACGGTCGAGCCGTTGCCGGTGGGGAGCCGGATTCTCGACGAACTGACCCTCGACCTCTCCGGCAGCGAAACCCTGCAGGCCGCCAGCGATAAAATTCGCGAACTGCGCAGTTCGGATCTGCTGCTGCGACTGACCCTGACCGGTGTGGTCGAAGCGCCGCTCGACCTCAAGACCCTGCACGCCCGTACTGCTGGTGATTTTTTTCATCTTGAGTTCGTCGACAAGACCCAGCTGTTCGACAGCGATTTTGCCCGCCGTATCGAAACTGAAGAGACGGTGCGGGGGGTCTTCGTCCGTCGGTCCCGGCAGCTGATGGATGAGGCCTCGCCCGAGCGGCGGCAGGTGGTGGAAGATGCTTTTCGTGAAGTGCTGATCCGCTTCCAGAGCTTCGGCGGAGGTCAGTCATGATTCTGCGCAGCCTGGAACTGAAGCATTTTGGCAAATTCGCCGAGCGGACCTTCGAATTTCGTCGCGGCATGAACCTGGTGACCGGTCCCAACGAGGCCGGCAAATCGACCCTGATGGAAGCGATTCCCGCAGTTCTGTTCGGGGTGCGCAACAAGGAGCGTTTCAAACCCTGGGGGCGTAGCGGCAGCTGCGCCGCGGCCCTGGTGCTCGAAGGGCGCAACCGTACCGTGCGCATCGAAAGGGACATCCTTTCAGACCAGGTGCGCTTGATCGAACACGATGACCTGTACCACGAGCTGTACCAGTTCGAGGGGAAGGTGGCGCCCAATGGCCGGTCGTCGGAACGGGGTGAATACTACGAGCAGTTGGCTCGGCTGTTCGGCATTGCCGAGGAGGATGTTTTTCGCGCCTCGCTCTTTTTCGGCCAGGGGCATCTCGATATTCCGGGCCAGGCGGCCATGACCGCGAAAATCAAAGGGATGCTCTCCGGCTTTGTCGAAGTCGACTACGACAAGGTGCTCGAATCGCTCAATGACGACCTGTTCGTCATCACCCGGGTCAACCCCTGGGGCAAGGACAAGACCAAGGACCGTGAGCTGGAAGAGGTGACCAAGCGGATCGGCGCCATGGAAACGCGCTGGTATGAGGCGCGGGAATCGCTCCGGGAGCTGGAAACCTTGCGCGGCGAAATGACCGAACTCGATAAATCGATCCGTATCGACCGCGACGAGTATGCCAAGGGCGAACGGTATCTGGCCTGGGCCCGCAAACAGTGGCAGCTTGAAGACAAGGAAGAGGGGCTGCGTAAGAATTTCGCGCGGGTCAACCGGCAGTCAGAAAAGGTCGGCGATCTGGAAAAACAGCGCCAGGAGATCGAAAAAGAGCTCGGCAAGACCGGCCTGCCCCGGGAGATCCCGGAAGACCTGGTGAAAATTCTTGTCGAGGCCGATGAAGAGCGCAAGGACCTGGTTTCCCTGCAGGGTGAATCGGCCGTTTTACGCAAGGAGCTGATGGCACACAAGACGCCCCCCTGGAAGCCTTCGGCGGGTCTGTCGGCACTCCTTTTAGCTGTCGGCGGCGGGGCTGCCTGGTTTTTTTCAGACCGGGCGGTCCAAATATTGTTGGCTGCGGGACTGGTAACGGCGGTGATCTGGATCGTCTATCTCAGTAAGGCCGGCAAGGAACGGGCCGAGCGCAGCCGTATCCAGGGCCAGGTCCAGGTGCTCGAGCGCAAGCGGGAAGAAGCCCAGGCCCGGCTGGCGGCTCTGGATGAACGATTTGAGCGGCTCGGCATGTCGCCTTCGTCTATCGAGATCGTCAAGATGCAGAAGAATCTGGCCCGCCACCAGGAGCTGCTGGAGCGGCTCAAGGAAGTGGAAATCGCGCTGAATGTTCTTGACCGGTCCGAAGAATTAAAACGCGACCAGGATGACCTGACCCGTGAGCTGGCGGTGCTCGACGAGCGCATGGAAAAAGAAAAACCGCTGCGCCCCGAAGGGCTGCTGCCGCTCGAGGATCTGCCGGATGCCGAAGGGAAACTGCAGGGTTTGGGGGAAAGCCTGCAAGAACGGGAACAGCGGCTGCTCGAACTGACCCGGCGGGAAGCGGCGCTGCACGGTGCGATTGGCGATCTGCAGCAGATTGAAGAAGAAGGCGAGCAGCTTAAGTCCCGGGAATCGACCCTGCTGCGCCGACGCGATGCCCTGATTGCCGCCTACGAACTGCTGAGCGGGTCGGTTGAGGAGTTCCGCCGCACCTACCTGGAGCGGTTCGCTAGTGAAATCAGCACTTATCTTTCATCCGCAAGCTGCGGGCGGTACGCCAAGGCGCGACTGGATGAAGATTTCTCCCTGTCACTGCCGGGCAAGGGGGAGGGCGGCTGGCAGGATGTCGGCTGTTTCAGTCGCGGCACCATCGATGCCGTCTATTTCGCAGTTCGCCTGGCCTTGACCCGGCATCTCTCCCACGGACGCCGGTTGCCGCTATTTCTTGACGACCCGCTGGTGAATTTCGATTCGGAACGGCAGGCCGAAACCCTGGTCGCCCTGGAAAGCCTGTCCCGGGAGCATCAGGTTATCTTTTTCACGCACAGTGAGGGAATGCTCAAGCGTGCCGGCCAGAAACGCTGGAACCTGGTATCGCTCGACGAGGCCAAAAACAGCCGCAATCGCGCAAGCGAAGAAAGGAAGGACGATGTCGGACAACTGCATCTTCTGTAAGATCATCGCCGGCGAGATTCCGGCCAAGCTTGTTTATGAGGATGAACTGGTCGTGGTGCTCGAGGACATTAATCCGCAGGCGCCGCATCATTGCCTGATCGTTCCCCGTAAGCATATCCGCACCACCCTCGACCTGACCACGGCGGACAACGAACTGATCGGTCATGTCTTCCAGGTTGCCGGAAAGATCGCTCACGATGTCGGCTTCGCCGACGATGGCTTCCGTGTAATCAACAACTGCAATGAAGCCGGCGGACAGACCGCCTGGCACATTCATTTCCATCTGCTCGGCGGACGGGACATGCTCTGGCCACCGGGCTGATCAGTTTTTTCAGGTTTTTCCGGGGCGTGCCAAGGCACGCCCCTGTCATTTGGGAGACGAGCCGTGGAAAGACTGAATGCCGAAGTGCTGATTATCGGCGGTGGTCTGGCTGGGCTGGTCGCCGCCATTGAAGCTCGCCGGGCCGGTCGCGATGTGCTGCTGGTTTGCAAACGTCGGGCAGGCCGCAGTGGCAACGTCGTGGTGGCCGCCTGCAACCTGACCGGACTGTTGCCGGAAACCGGCGATACGGTGGCAGGTTTTGCCATCGACACCCTTGGCGGCGGTCGCGACATTGGCGACCCCACCCTGGTGCAGGCGCTCGCGGAAGGTGCGGCCGACGCCCTGGTTTTTCTCGAACAAGCCGGGGTCCGTTTGCTGCGGGCCGGCGGGCATCTGCATGCCCGGCAGGTTCCGGGGCACAGTCGGCCCCGTACCGTCTGTACCGAGCGTCAGGGGATTCCGGTTCAAACGGCGGGCCTCTCGCTGTCCCTGCCGCTCCTGGAAGAAGCCTGTCGTCTCGGTGTGCGTTTCATCGATAAGGCCATGGTGAGCCAGTTGCT
>JAQYWA010000169.1 GCA_030145265.1 Desulfuromonas sp.
TCGGCAGTCCACAGGGACACGGGAATCCCTCCGTTATGCAGAGTGGCCAGTCTTGCCAGCGGCAGTCTCGTCGCTTTGGCCAGTTGGTCATCAGGACAAATGAAGGCTCCCTGCCACCCCGGGAACTGGCTCATGAAAGTGGTGCCGAGCGATCTGAACAGCGGCCGCAGATCCTCATCCCGCCCGATGCGCTTGCCATAGGGCGGGTTACAGACCACCAGTCCCCGACCCGGCGGAGCGACAGAATGCTCCAGCTCTTGCTGGCACAGTTGCACCAACGTTTCGACGCCGGCCCGGGCCGCGTTGCGGCAGGCGGCCGCCAGCGCTTCCGGCTCCCGTTCGCCGCCACAAAGAGGCACCGAGACCGGGCGCTCGGCCCGGCGGGCCTCAATACGCAGCGCGTCCCACAGCCCCGGCCGGAACCCGGGCCAGTCCATGAAACGAAACTGCCGGTCCAGCCCGGGAGCCCGGTTGCCGGCCAGCAGGGCCGCCTCGATAACAAAAGTGCCCGAACCGCACATCGGATCGACCAGCGGTGTCGAACCATCCCAGCCGAGCTTCATCAGGATGCCCGCGGCCAGAGTTTCCCGCAACGGAGCAAACGCGGTCTCGGCCCGGTATCCGCGACGGTGCAACAACTCTCCGGAGCTGTCCACCGAAAACTGGCAAATATCGTCCTCGAACCGGGCCAGCACCAACTGTTGCAGACCCACGGGCGTAGCATCCCGTCCGAGGGCCCGGTCAATAGCTTCGGTCAAGGTCGCGGCGATACGCCCGCTGTGGTTGAGCCGCGACCGCTGGCTGCTGGCCCGAATCTGCAGCCCCGTACCCGGACGCACGAAGCGCCCCCAGGGAAGCCGCAGCCCCTTGCGATACAGGTCGGGAAAGTCCCGGCACTTAACCACGCCCAACCGAACCAGAATCCGGCTGGCGCTGCGTAGCCAGAGATTGGCCAAGTAAATTTCCCGCAATCCGCCACAGAACTCGACCCCGCCGGCAACGATACGGACGGCGTCCATGCCCAGGGCCTGCAGTTCGCGAGCACAGACCTCTTCGAGCCCGGGAGCGGTTACGGCAAATAGCTGTTCAGTGCGATTTTTCAACGCGAGCCTCCAGAAAGGCGGCATCCTAGCACGTCTACCATTCCCGGCCAACAACATCATGCGCTGAGGGGGCACGCGGTAGCGGCAAATTGACAACCAAGGCCTGCTGAACGAATTCAGTGCCGGCCTGCGCCTGGCCGAAGTCCGCCAAAAAGATCTATCCCGACTGCCCGCCATCACCGCCCAACTGCGCCCTCAGCCCTACCGGCTCATCCTGTTCTGCGACGACCTGACCGGCCGGTTGCTGCTGAGCGAACCGGCAGCGAATTTAATGTTTGGCCTGACCGGCAAATCTCCGTATAATGTACGGATGTGAGTCACACTCAGGAGGTTTTCATGAAACTACACTGGCTGGTTGCCCTGATGCTGCTAGTTATCACCCCTTCGATCCTCTCCGCTCGCTGGATCACGGACAAGGTTATTTTCGAAAACGAGGACGCGGGGAATATCGAATTCAGTCATTACCTGCACCTGGAAATCCTCGGCAACAACTGCCCGAGCTGCCACAACGAAATTTTCCACATCGCCACCAGCAAGAACCCCGACTTCACCATGGAAGACATGGAAAAGGGGAAATCCTGCGGGGCGTGCCATGACGGAAAAAAAGCCTTCACGGTCAGCGACAACTGCGACACCTGCCACCAGATGTAAACCTGCCGCAAGCGAGGAAACAACTGGCGGCAGGGGGAGACGACTGACGACTCCCCTTTTTCCGTTCGGCAGTTTCCACCGGCGGCGAGATGGAAATGCTTCGTACTCGCGGCTTCCATGCCCATTCAACAATTAGACCGCGGATCAGACCCATGTCATATTCGAAATACTTTAAATCTGGTCAGAAGCTCCTATTGACCGTCAGCACCGCAGGCCAAGTTTCCGGCCGAACCGACTCGCTGACGGCCTATTTTCAGGATTCTGGCCCTGATTATTTCGACCTGACCCTCCCCTACGGCGGCGACGAAGAGGAAAGCTTCCCCTTCATCGCCGATATGCCTTTCGTCATCCATTCCGAGACCTTCGGGCTCGGCCTTCGGCTGAGCGCCCGTTTTTCCGAACGCCGGGGCAAACAGGCGATCCGGGTCACAGTCGCCGAAGACCTGCAGGTCTTTCAACGGCGCTCGGACCCCCGCGTCGATCTTCAGGCCGGACTGCGCTACACCAAGGGCCGCGGCGCCCTGCGTACTTTTCACAAACAGTGGGAGAAAAACGTCCAGATTCTGCAGAACAGCAAGGATCTTTCCAGGCTCGGCGCCTTCCCCCGCCGCCCGATCAACCTCAGCGCCGGCGGCATCCGCTTCGGAATCAAGGGGACGGTGGATATCACCGACATCTGCCTGGTACTGGTCGAACTCGGCACTGCGCCACCGATCTGCGCCCTGGCCGAAGTCGTGTGGGTTGACGAAACCGAGAACGAAGAGCGCTGCACCGCCGGCATGCGTTTTCTGTCGCTGCTCGACTCCGACCGCAAGCGCTTGGAAATATTTACCAGGGACGTCTTAAAAGAAAACAGATGACCGGTCGTAACCGTGGGAAACCGTCCGTCATTGGGCCGCACGAGTGGCCTCAGGGAAAAACCGGCGGCGGCTGGTCCGAGCTGGGCGTCACGCCGCTGCCTTGCAGGCGGCGCAAAAATTCGCGGCGGGAGATTTCCCTCGCCCCCAGCGAAGCCAGATGAGGGTTGGGCACCTGGCAGTCGATCAATCCCCCTCCCTTCTCCACCACCTTCCGCACCAACTCCACCAGGGCCACCTTGGACGCATCGGTGACCCGATGAAACATCGACTCGCCAAAGAAGCAGCGTCCCAGAGAGACCCCGTACAATCCCCCTACCAGTTCATCCCCCTGCCAGCATTCAACCGAGTGGGCAAACCCCAACCGGTGCAAGCGGTCATAGGCTTGCAGCATGTCCCCGGTAATCCAGGTTCCCGCCTCATGTTTGCGGCGGATGTCGGCGCAAGCCGCAACGACGGCTGAAAACGCCTCGTTAAAACTGGTCCGAAATCTGCCCTGGCGCAGGGTTTTCGCCAGACTCCGGGAAATCACCAGTTCAGCAGGGTCGAGCACACAGCGGGGATCGGGAGACCACCAGAGAATCGGTTCGTCTTCGCTGAACCAGGGGAAAATCCCCATCGAATAGGCCAACAGCAGGCGGGAAGGCGACAGGTCGCCGCCAACGGCGAGCAACCCCTCGGGCTCGGCAAACTCCGGCGGGGGGAAAAGCAACTGGTCGTTAAGGCGGTAAACAGGCATGGTCAGCAGTCAGAGTAGCCGGGGGCATAAAATTCAGGCATCAGGCTTGATACTTTCGCAAAAAGTCTTGAAATGGCTAAGTAAAAATTTCGACCTACAAGGCCTGGTGTTTTTTCAGGGGCGAAGGCCTACATCAGGTAGGTCGAGGTCCTGAAAAAACGCCGTAACGCCGTAGGACGGACTTTTTGCGACGCCATCAGGCTTCGGGCCAGGCAAAAGTCAGCACCCCGCCGCGCACGCCGACGCGAACGGCTCCGTTGCCGCTCAAGCGCCCGAACAAAATCTCGCCGGCCAGCACGTCGCTGATCTCGGTCTGGATCAGTCGAGCCAGGGGACGCGCTCCATAAACCGGGTCGTATCCCCGGCGGGCCAGGTGGGTCCTGGCTGCGGCGGAAACCTTCAGAGTGACGCCGTTTTCAGCCAGGCGTACGCGCAGTTCGCCGAGAAACTTGTCAACGATGCGCATAGTGACCTTCTCGTCCAACGCGAGGAAGGGGATGATGGCATCGAGCCGGTTGCGAAACTCGGGGGAAAAGGTTTTTTCCACCGCCTGCTTCAAGCCAGCCCGCTCGGGACTGCCGAAACCGATGGGAGTGGCGCTCATTTCCCGGGCTCCGGCGTTGCTGGTCATAATCAGTACGACGTTGCGAAAATCGGCCTTCTTGCCGTTGTTGTCAGTGAGAGTGCCGTGATCCATCACCTGCAGCAGGATGCTGAACAGGTCGGGATGGGCCTTTTCGATCTCGTCGAGCAGCAGCACCGCGTAGGGGTTCTTGACTACCGCGTCGGTCAGCAGCCCCCCCTGGTCGAAGCCGACGTAGCCTGGCGGCGCGCCGATCAGGCGGGAGACCGAATGCTTCTCCATGTACTCGCTCATGTCAAAGCGAAGGAACTCCACCCCCATCTGGGCCGCCAGCTGCCGGGCCACTTCGGTCTTGCCGACCCCGGTGGGGCCGGTAAAGAGGAACGAGCCGACCGGCTTATCCGGATGCCCAAGTCCAGCTCGGGCCCGCAGGATTGAACGACAGAGCACGTCGATCGCCTCCTCCTGGCCGAACACCTGACGCTTGAGATCGCGTCCCAGGTGCTGCAGGCGACGGCGATCCGAAGTTGAAACGCTGCGCGCCGGGATGCGCGCAATGCTGGCCACCACCGCCTCAATATCGGCGACCTGGACGGTGCCGCCGGGACGCTTGCGGATGCGGAACACCGCCCCCACCTCGTCGATCACGTCGATCGCCTTGTCGGGGAGATGGCGGAAGTTGATATGGCGGGCCGACAGTTCGGCCGCCGCCCGCAGCGCCTCGTCGCTGTAGGTCACACCGTGGTGCTCCTCGTAGTAGCTTTTCAGCCCCTGCAGAATCGCCACCGTGTCCTCTACGCTCGGCTCAAGGATATCTATTTTCTGGAACCGCCGCGAGAGGGCCCGGTCCTTGTCGAACAGGTTTTTGTATTCTTCGAACGTGGTCGAACCGATACAGCGCAGCTCGCCAGTTGCCAGAACCGGCTTGAGAATGTTGGAGGCATCGAGGGAGCCGCCACTGGTCGCCCCGGCACCGACAATGGTGTGGATTTCGTCGATGAACAGGATCGCCTCGGGCTTCTTGCGTAGCGCCGCCATCACCCCCTTGAGCCGCTCCTCAAAATCACCGCGAAACTTGGTGCCGGCCAACAGCGCCCCAAGGTCGAGCGTGTAGACCTCGTTTCCCTTAAGCACCTCCGGCACTTCACCTTGATGAAGCCGCAGCGCCAACCCCTCGGCGATGGCGGTTTTGCCGACCCCCGGGTCGCCCACGTAGAGGGGATTATTCTTGCGCCGCCGACAGAGGACCTGGATGGTCCGTGCCAGTTCCCGCTCGCGGCCGATCAGGGGATCGATCTTGCCCTCGCGGGCCCGCTGCACCAGGTTGACGGT
>JAQYWA010000655.1 GCA_030145265.1 Desulfuromonas sp.
GTACATGCCGCCGTTATCGTCGACCATGCGGGCCAGGTTCTCGACGTCGGCGGCGGTGTTGATCAGGCGCATCTGGTCGCGCAGCCACTGGACCACCGCGCCGGCGATGGCGATCGAGCCTTCGAGGGCGTAGACCGTCGGCTCCTGGCCGAACTTGTAGCAGGGGGTGGTCAGCAGGCCGTTTTTCGAATGGACGATCTCGGTGCCGGTGTTGAGCAGCATGAAACAGCCGGTGCCGTAGGTGTTCTTCGCCTCGCCGACGCTGAAGCAGGTCTGGCCGACGGTGGCCGCCTGCTGGTCGCCGAGGTCGCCGCAGACGGGGATTTTGCCGCCGAAGGGGCCGCTTTTGGTGGTGTAGCCGTAGAGCTCCGGGTCGCTGGAGGGGCGGATCGCCGGCAGCATCTGTTTCGGGATGCCCATCAGTTCGATGATCTCGTCATTCCACTCGGTCCCTTCCAGGTTCATCAGCATAGTCCGCGAGGCGTTAGTGACGTCGGTAATATGCGCACCCCCCGCGCTGCCGCCGGTCAGCTTCCAGATAACCCAGCTGTCCATGTTGCCGAAGATAGCATCCCCTTTTTCGGCCGCCTCGCGCAGCCCGGCAACGTTGTTGAGCAGCCACTTGATCTTTGGCCCGGAGAAGTAGGTGGCCAGCGGCAGCCCGGTCTGGGCGCGGAAGCGGTCCTGTCCCCCTTGAATGGCGAACTCGTTGCAGATGGCGTCGCTGCGGGTGTCCTGCCAGACGATGGCGTTGTGGTAGGGCTGGCCGGTGTGACGGTTCCAGACCAGGGTGGTTTCACGCTGATTGGTTACGCCGATGGCGGCGATGTCCTTGGCCAGCAGCCCGGCCTGTTCCATCGCGCCGGCAATGACCTCCTCGGTATGCGCCCAGATTTCGCAGGCATCGTGTTCGACCCAGCCCGGCTTGGGATAGATCTGCTGATGTTCCCTCTGGCGGTTTGATACGGGCTCGCCGGAATGATTGAAGAGCATGCAGCGGGTGCTGGTGGTTCCCTGATCGATGGCAGCGACGTACTTGGCCATGGGTTCTCCTTTGCCTGTCATGTCTTCATGT
>JAQYWA010000656.1 GCA_030145265.1 Desulfuromonas sp.
ACATGAAGACATGACAGGCAAAGGAGAACCCATGGCCAAGTACGTCGCTGCCATCGATCAGGGAACCACCAGCACCCGCTGCATGCTCTTCAATCATTCCGGCGAGCCCGTATCAAACCGCCAGAGGGAACATCAGCAGATCTACCCCAAGCCGGGCTGGGTCGAACACGACGCCATCGAAATCTGGGCGCATACCGAGGAGGTCATTGCCGGCGCGATGGAACAGGCCGGGCTGGTGGCTGAAGACATTGCCGCCATCGGCGTAACCAACCAGCGTGAAACCACCCTGGTCTGGAACCGCCATACCGGCCAGCCCTATCACAATGCCATCGTCTGGCAGGATACCCGCAGCGACGCCATTTGCAACGAACTTGCCGGCGAAGAGGGACAAGACCGTTTTCGCGCCCAGACCGGACTGCCGCTGGCCACCTATTTCTCCGGACCGAAGATCAAGTGGCTGCTCGACAACGTACCCGGGCTGCGCGAGGCTGCAGAAAAGGGAGACGCCATCTTCGGCAACATGGACAGCTGGATGATCTGGAAGCTGACCGGCGGCATCGAGGGCGGCGCACACGTGACCGACGTCTCCAACGCCTCGCGGACTATGCTGATGAACCTGGAAGGGACCGAGTGGAATGACGAGATCATCGAACTGATGGGCATCCCGAAACAGATGCTGCCGACGATCCGCCCCTCCAGCGACCCAGAGTTCTACGGCTACACCACCCAAAGCGGCCCCTTCGGCGGCAAAATCCCCGTCTGCGGCGACCTCGGCGACCAGCAGGCGGCCACCGTCGGCCAGACCTGCTTCAGCGTCGGCGAGGCGAAAAACACCTACGGCACCGGCTGCTTCATGCTGCTCAACACCGGCACCGAAATCGTGCATTCCAAAAACGGCCTGCTCACCACCCCCTGCTACAAGTTCGGCAACGAGCCGACGGTCTACGCCCTCGAAGGCTCGATCGCCATCGCCGGCGCGGTGGTCCAGTGGCTGCGCGACCAGATGCGCCTGATCAACACCGCCGCCGACGTCGAGAACCTGGCCCGCATGGTCGACGATAACGGCGGCATGTAC
>JAQYWA010000170.1 GCA_030145265.1 Desulfuromonas sp.
TAGGGGTCGGGGGTAACTTCCAGCTTGATCCAGGGTTCGCAGCCGGCGGCCCGGGCCAATCTCGCCAGGCGCACCGCTTCTTCGGCGTCGCGGGCGCCACTGGTGTTGGGAAGCAGCAGGTATTTGTTCGGATCGATGTGCTTGAGCATGTTGTCGCCTGGATTGTCGATGTCGACCCGGCGCAGGGCCACGGTAACGATCTCGCAGCCGGATTGCTCCATGGCTTCGACCATCAGCTCATTGGAGGCGAATTTGCCGGTGCCGGTCAGCAGGCGGGAGTTGAATTTGCGTCCGGCGATGATCAGTTCATCCATTTTGTAACCTCGTATGATAAAGATTTTCGGTTTTATAACCAAAACCAAGGTGTCAACGCAAAGGCGCAAAGACGCAGAGAACGTCTAAAAACAAACTTGTTTTGTGTCAGCTTTCTCAGCGTCTTTGCGTCCCTGCGTTTAAATTAGCTTTTGATTTTGTTGTTTTTGTTCAGGTCCTGGATATTTCATGGAAAAGCGCCTTGTCGAATGTTTGTCATCCGCCGCCGACGAACTGAACGATTTCCAGGGCGTCTCCGTTCTGCAGGCTGGTGGCGTCGAATTGCTCCTTGAGCAGCACGTTGCAGTTGAGTTCGACGGCGACCCGGTCGCCGTCGAGCTGCAGGGCATCGAGCAGGGCGCTGAC
Source organism: Desulfuromonas sp. (assembly GCA_030145265.1). Taxonomy (GTDB): domain Bacteria; phylum Desulfobacterota; class Desulfuromonadia; order Desulfuromonadales; family Trichloromonadaceae; genus Trichloromonas. The sequence goes on from JAQYWA010000170.1 coordinate 679, forward strand.
GGTCAGGGGGGCTTTGAATTGCTTCGGTTGGCCGTTGATGGTGATGTTCATCTTTTTCCTCGTGTCAGGCCGGGGTTTTTTCCAGCAGCAGCCGCAGCACGGCGTTGGCCTGGTGGTGGGCGGCGATGCCGACCCGGGGCGCCATCAGCCCTTCACCCGGGCGGGCGGCGGTTTCGCCATCGCCGACCAGGTACAGGTTGGTGGCGGCGCGCTGGGTAATGACGGTGTTGGACGGGCCGAAGCCGGCCATCCCTGAGCCCATCACCAGCGGCGTGCCCGGTACCCGGCTGAGAAAGGTCTGAGCCAGCATGGCCTTCTGATCGGCGCCGTCGAAGGCTTCGACCATGACATCGACGCGACCGAAGCGGTCGGGGATGTTGTCCGGGGTCAGGCGTTCGAAGTGGTGGGTGATGTGAACGTACGGATTGATCCTGGACAGGTTCTCGCGCAGGGCCTCGACCTTGGGGAGGCCGATCTGGTCGACAAAGTACTGCTGGCGGTTGAGATTGGAGGGTTCGACTACGTCGAAGTCGGCGATGATCAGGTGTCCCACGCCGACCCGGGCCAGGGCAATGGCGACCGCCGAGCCGAGTCCGCCGCAGCCGGCGATGCCGACCGTTGCCCGCTTGATTCGGGCATGCACTCCCGGGGTGTGGCGGGCGGCCATCAGGGCTTCGAGTTCATCCGGGCCGGGCTGTTCGCCGCGGCGGATGAAGACCACCCGGTCGCCTTCGGCGAGGGGGTGGTCCGCGTTCATTGGGAAGCCGTTGAGGATAGCCAGGTCGGCGCCGGGTTTGACCTGCCGCTGCAGCTGGTGCAAGGTGGTGTCGCTGGCAATATCGGTCGGGCGTTCGTTGATTTCAATCTTCATAAACGTAAAAAGGCCGCTGAAAGCGGCCTTTTCCGGAAACTATCCCGGGTGCCGCCGCTTCCCTACGCCGGTATGATCCGGATCAGGTTCAAAGGGTCATCCTGCAAGCAGGACTCTCAGTGTTTCACTCCCCTAGGGCGTTTCAAATTGTATCTGGCACGCTATCAGAAGCATTGGGCGGAGTCAACGGTTTTTCTGTTGACAATAAGCAGGTTTTCGTTGTTTTCGCGGGCCGATTTCACTAAGATACTTTATTTAACAAAGTCTGGCCCTTGCCACTTCGCGGAGGTTGGCTCGGCCGTTTTTAGGAGTCCTGCGAAATGAGTATATCAGAACGTTACAGAGAACTGGTCGCGGAGGTCAATGCGGTGCTCGCTGGTTTTGTCGAGGCGGCGACCGAAGCAGAAAACCGTGAAATTCGGAAGATCCGCAAGGCGGCCGAAGGGCTGGCCGAACTGCAGGAGTCGGTGGGCGAAATTCCCCGCATCCGGCTTGAGCCCGACCTGACCCCGGTGCTGCTCAAGGCCCACAATCAGTTCGACCTCGCCCGCTTGCTGTTCGAGGAACAGGGGAGGGAAGACCTGGCCGCTTCACTGTGGGAGCTGGAACAGAAAATATACCGCCTGCTCAATGATCTGTAGGGAACGGCATGCCGTGCCCCTACTGCGGACCGCTTTATTCCAGTCTTCCTGCAGTTCACTCCTATTTTGATCCGTCATCGCAGGCAGGAAGCATAGGTCTTCCTGCCTGCTGTTTTTCTGCGAATCCAGTCCCTGCCAGACGTTGATGTACCGCCTGCGGGCGTCAAGGTGGCATGGTTGTTGCTTGATTACGGCCGTGGTCCGGAAGGACCGGTCTTTTTGAGGACATTTACGGGAGATATCTCAATGCATAGAAAACTGACCAATATCTTTTATGAAGTGCGTGATCCGGTTCTGAGCTGGGACGATATCGGCGGCTACGCCGAGGTCAAGGAGACCCTCAAAGAGATGGTCTGCCTGCCGCTGAAAAAGCCGGAGATGCTCAAGCTGCACAACCTGGGGATTCCCGCCGGGGTGATGATGTGGGGGCCGCTCGGCACCGGCATCACCATGCTCGCCGAAGCCTGCGCCAAGGAGGCCGGCGTCTCCTTCGTCTACATCTCCGGCCAGGAGATGCTCGGCAAGGGGCCGGAGTTGGTCGAGGCCTTTGACTGCGCCATCCACGAGGCACCCTGTGTGCTCTTCATTTCTGACTGCGAGTGGCTCTGCCCTCGGGCCGGCTGCGATTACGAGTGGAGCCCGGGCAACCTGCGGGCGATTCCGCCGACCTTCGCCGACAAGGATCTCAATCGTCTGTTTATCGAGCAGATTGATCGCATCAATCAAGTGCCGAACGTCATGCTAGTCGGCTCCTGCTACCGCATCGACACCGTTGACCAGGCCCTGATCAAGGAAAAGAAGCGGTTCAATCGCAAAGTGTTTCTCAATCCCCCCACCGCCGAAGATCGTCTCGGTATGCTCAACATCTACATGGGCCAGATGCCCAACCTGGCTGCCGACGTCGACCGGCAGAAACTGGCCGAAAACAGCGAGGGCTACGTCGGTTGGGATATTGAAAGCCTGTGTAAGCGGGCCACGGTTAATGCCATCAAGGAAGATGCCGAGATCGTCACCATGGCCCATTTCGAAAAGTCGCTCAAGGAGGTCCGCCGTTTTCTGACCCCCGATATGACGGCCAAGTACTACGAAATCCGTGAGCAGGACTGCCCCCATCACTACGAATTCTGAATTCGAACTTCGAGGTTTTGGGGCCAGTCACTAATTCCCAATCACCGGGTCTTAAATGCCTGTACCGCGTGAACTGTTTGACGAAATCTACGCCCGCCACGGCCACCGCTGCCCGATGAGCACCTTGGGGGGCCGTATTGGTTATGCCGCGGCGGCGCAAGTGGCTGCCGCCGAGCGGTTGGCCGTCTATTACGCCAACACCTGCGCCCTCGACGGCATCCGGGTGACCACCGGCATCGGCAACCCACGGGTCATCGAGCAGGGGCGGCATACCCTGGTGCTGGTCGACCGTGCCGACGGCCGGGGGGTACAAGTCAGCTTGCGTCCGGCCGCGCTCGATATCGCCTGGGAATACCGCTGGGTCAGCGAAGCCCTCGATCGCGATCGCGCCGAGCTCGATGCCGCCGGTCTTACCGCGCGGCAGGCCGAACTGGGGCAGGTGCTTGACGGAGTGCTGCAACGGCTGTGGACCATCCCCGACGAAGAGCTGCTGGAGATCGTCCCGGTGACCCTGGATCTGGAGGGCAATGCCCAGTAGAGTGCACGGTGCCGTCCTGTCAAAATCTGAAGCTAAAAGCGTCTCTCGCCCGCTCCTTGCAGTCGCTAGAGCCCGCAGAGCACACAGAGAAATGCAATAAACTCAAAACAACGGTCAATTCATGTGGATTCAAAGGCTAGCCTAAAGCGTTTTTCGCTTTGCTTCTCTCTACGTTCTCTGCGTGCTCGAGTGAGCAAAGCGAACGGGCGCGAGATATGATTCTGTTTTTTTGCCTTAGATAATAGAGAGAGACTCTCTACATGTCCGATTCCATCCTGATGCAAATCCTCACCGTTATCGGCGACGAAATCGCCCGCATGTGGTGGTTCTTCCTGCTTTCCATCGTGCTGGTTGGCCTGATCAAGGGCTACCGACTCGATTTGCGCATCCGCGACTCGATCAACCGGGCCGGGGTGTTCGGCATCGTGCTGGCCGTAGCGGTCGGCATGGTCTCGCCCCTGTGCGCCTGCGGCATCTTGCCGGTGGTGATCTCGCTGGCCATGATGGGTACACCCATCGCGCCGCTGATCGCCCTGCTGGTCACCTCGCCGGTGATGGGGCCCGACGCCCTGCTTCTGACCTACAGCGGACTCGGCATGGAATTCGCTGTGCTCAAGGTGAACGGTGCCGCAGTGCTCGGCCTTGGTGCCGGCCTGGTCACCCAATTGCTGGTCAACCAGGGGTTTCTGGCCGGCGACCTGGTGCGGCTCAAACCGGTCTACCGCGACGACGGCAGCCTGGCCTCTTCCGCCGAGATCGGCGCGGCTGCCGGGATCGAAGTCAAGAGCATGAGCATCGTTCCGCGAGCCAGCAAGCTGCGCTTTATCTTCGACCGCACCCTCGACGCCGGACTGTTCGTCGGCAAATATCTGCTGCTGGCCATCGTCCTTGAAGCGTTCATCGTCATCCTGATCCCGATGTCCTGGATCACCGTGCTGGCCGGGCAAAAGAGCGTCGGCTCGGTGCTGGTGGCCGCCATGGTCGGGCTGCCGCTGCCGACCAACCAGATTCCGATCATCCCTATCCTCGCCGGCCTGCTTGAACGGGGAATGGATCGCGGCGCCGCCTTGACCCTGCTGCTGGCCGGACCGGTTTCGAGCATCCCGGCGATCATCGCCCTGTTCGGCATGTTCCGCAAGCGGGTGGTGCTGACGTACCTCGCCGTCAGCCTGTCCCTTTCGGTGCTGCTCGGCTGGTTTTACCAGTTGTTTTCCTGATGAACTTCTGACCGGCCTGCCTGCTGTGCAGACGGATTTTCGCCAGTTTCCCCGGAGGTGTCCCTGTGAGACTGCTCCTTCTACTGACTTTGCTTCTTGGCGCCTGCGCCGGCTCTCCCGGTATTCCCGCTCCGCCGCAAATTTTAAAAAATGTCGAAATTCACCAGGATACCCTGTGGGACGGTCGGATC
>JAQYWA010000657.1 GCA_030145265.1 Desulfuromonas sp.
TTTCCCGCTCCAAAAAAACAACCGGCTCTCCGTAGTCAGTATTTTGGTTTCGCCCACATAGCTCAGTGGTAGAGCACTCCCTTGGTAAGGGAGAGGTCTTCGGTTCAAATCCGAATGTGGGCTCCATTTTGCTGTTTTAGGGAGGCTGTTTCTGTTTGCACGAAGTCAAATTGGCCCCGGTGGGACACTCTGGCGGCCGCACCTTAGACGCTAAGAATTTCAAGAAAAAGGGAGGTTGACGCAATGTCCAAAGCTAAATACGAAAGAACTAAGCCCCATGTCAACATCGGGACCATCGGTCACGTTGACCATGGCAAGACCACTCTGACCGCAGCCATCACCAAGGTGCTGGCCGAATCGGGCGGCGCTGAATTCAAGGCCTTCGATCAGATCGACAATGCTCCTGAGGAGCGCGAGCGCGGCATTACCATCGCCACCGCTCACGTCGAGTACGAGACCGAAAACCGTCACTACGCTCACGTTGACTGCCCCGGCCATGCCGACTACGTCAAGAACATGATCACCGGTGCGGCCCAGATGGACGGCGCGATCCTGGTTTGCTCGGCCGCTGACGGCCCGATGCCTCAGACCCGCGAGCACATCCTGCTGGCCCGTCAGGTCGGCGTTCCCGCTATGGTCGTGTTCCTGAACAAGGCCGACATGGTTGACGACGAAGAGCTGCTGGAGCTGGTCGAACTCGAAGTTCGCGAGCTGCTCTCTTCTTATGACTTCCCTGGTGATGACATTCCGATCATCACCGGCAGTGCTCTGGCCGCTCTGGAAGGTCGCGACGACGAGATCGGCAAGAACAAGATTCTCGAGCTGATGGCTGCCGTTGACAGCTACATCCCCGAGCCCGAGCGCGCCATCGATCGTCCCTTTCTGATGCCGGTTGAAGACGTCTTCTCGATTTCCGGGCGCGGCACCGTTGCTACCGGTCGTATCGAGCGCGGCATCGTCAAGGTTCAGGAAGAAGTTGCGATCGTCGGCATGAAAGAGACCACCAAGACCATCGTTACCGGTGTCGAGATGTTCCGCAAGCTGCTCGATCAGGGTCAGGCCGGCGATAACGTC
>JAQYWA010000658.1 GCA_030145265.1 Desulfuromonas sp.
ACCTCACTTCCCTATAATAGCATAAAACAGTGACATTAGCCTGTTAAGGTTACTTAGTAAGAGGCTATTGTCACACTTTCCGTATTAGCTTTGTAAGATTAGTAAATAGCATGTAAAACGTGTAAGTATATAAAGTATACAAAACAACTAAATCAATTAATATGGCCGTTAAAATAGGTGAATCACCAATATCAGCGGTATATATAGGAGAAAGCACTATATCAGCGATGTACATAGGCGAAACTATAATATATCCATAACAAAACATAACACATGTCTATAATTTATTCTTACCCAACGATACAACCAACGGTAGATGACCTATTAATAGGTACAGATGTCGGTGATGACAACGCAACTAAGAGCTTTACAGTTCAAAGTTTAGTATCACTGATCAATGCAGCTGCAGGTTCAGGTACAGTAACCTCTGTTCAGATAGCAACTGATGCTTTTCTCTCAGCAACAGGAGGTCCGATCACAGACGCTGGTACAATTACAATGGGGTTAACTGCCACAGGTACTCCAAGTGCTACTACTTTTCTTCGTGGAGACAATCAATGGGTTGTACCTACTGTGTCTTCTGGTATTGGAGTTTACAGTAGTAATGTTTTATTGACAAACAACCTATCTTCAGCTAATTTTACAGGAGATGGTGTTTCAACATCGTCTGACCAAGATGGTAACGTAACTATAACTATAGCAGGTGCTACTAACGCTGTTGAGTCTTTAATTCAGGGTACAGGAATAGGATTAAGCTCATCTACAGGTAATATCATAGTGTCTAACACAGGTATAACCGGTTTAATTCAAGGAAGTAACATAAGTATATCCACCACAACTACCGGTCAAGCAACTATATCAGCCACAGGCTTAACAAGTGGTACAGTAACATCGGTAGGAGCTGGAGCTGGACTAGTAGAAACAGGTACAACTTCTATAGATCCTATATTAAGCTTAGAATACAACACGGCAACAAGCTATATAACACAACCAGAAACACTAGTACCAGTAGATGCTGATTTTGTTCCTTTTCACTCTGTGTCAGGAACTAAAGTAGGTAAAGTTACTTT
>JAQYWA010000659.1 GCA_030145265.1 Desulfuromonas sp.
ACCCGCTTTCCGCCGGAGCCCAACGGTTACCTGCACATCGGCCACGCCAAGTCGATCTGCCTCAATTTCGGCCTGGCCGCCGATTTCGCTGGCCGTTGCCATCTGCGGATGGACGACACCAATCCGGAAAAAGAGAGCGTCGAATACGCCGAGGCGATCATGGAGGCGCTGCGCTGGCTCGGGTTCGACTGGGGCGAGCATCTTTATTTCGCTTCCGATTACTACGAGCGTCTGTACCAGTTCGCCGTCGACCTGATCAAGGCCGGCAAGGCCTTCGTCGACAGCCTCAACGCCGAAGAGGTGCGCCAGCATCGCGGCACCCTCACCGAGCCGGGCAAGGAAAGCCCCTTCCGCAGCCGCAGCATCGAAGAAAACCTCGATCTGTTCGCCCGCATGCGGGCCGGTGAGTTCGAGGACGGCGTCCACACCCTGCGGGCCAAGATCGACATGGCCGCGCCCAATATGAATTTACGTGACCCGGTGCTCTACCGCATCCAACGGGCCAACCACTACCGCACCGGCGATGCCTGGTGCATCTACCCGATGTACGACTTCGCCCATCCGCTCTCGGATGCCATCGAGGGGATCACCCATTCGATCTGCACCCTCGAATTTGAGGATCACCGTCCCCTGTACGACTGGTTTCTCGATCAGCTGCCGGCGTTGCCCCATCCGCAGCAGATCGAGTTCGCCCGCCTCAACCTGAGCTACACAGTAATGAGCAAGCGCAAGCTGCTCGAACTGGTGCAGACGGGGGATGTCTCGGGCTGGGATGATCCGCGCATGCCGACTTTGGTCGGGATGCGCCGGCGCGGCTTCCCGGCGGTGGCAATCCGCACCTTTTGCGAGCGGATCGGGGTGGGCAAGAGCGACAGCTGGATCGACATGTCGGTGCTCGAAGATTGCGTCCGCGAAGAACTTAATGAAACGGCACCGCGGGCCATGGGGGTGTTGCGGCCGCTCAAGGTGGTGATCGAAAACTACCCGGAAGGGCAGGTCGAAGAGTTCGACGCCGCCAATCACCCGCAGAAGCCCGAGTGTGGCACCCGTAAGGTTCCCTTCAGTCGC
>JAQYWA010000660.1 GCA_030145265.1 Desulfuromonas sp.
CAGCCAGAAGATGTCCACCATCGGCGGCAACGTCGCCGAGAATGCCGGCGGCCTGCGCGGGCTCAAGTACGGGGTGACCAAGGACTACGTCATGGGGGTAACTTTCTGCGACATGGCCGGCAACATCGTCAAGGGCGGCGGCAAGACGGTCAAGCTCTGCACCGGCTACAACCTCACCGGGCTGATGTGCCAGTCGGAAGGAACCCTGGGGGTGATGACCGAGTTCGTCCTCAAGCTGGTGCCGCCACCCAAGGCCTCCAAGGCGATGCTGGTCTCCTTTGCCGACATCATGGAGGCCGGCAAGACCGTCTCGGGGATCATCACCAACCATGTGCTCCCCTGCACCCTGGAACTGATGGACAATTTCACCATCAAGACTGTGCACGCGGCGACCGGCGCCGATCTACCGACCGAGGCGGCGGCCCTGCTGCTGATCGAGGTGGACGGCCACCCGGCCCAGGTCGCCGACGACTACCAGACGGTGCTCAAGGTCTGCCGGGAAAACCACGGCCAGGTGCGCGTGGCCGAGACCGCCGAGGAGAAGGAGAAGCTCTGGGAAGGGCGGCGCAAGTCGCTGTCGTCGCTGGCCCGCCTGCGGCCGACCCTGGTACTCGAGGATGCCACCGTCCCCCGAAGCCGGATCCCCGACATGCTGCTGGCGCTGGAGGAGATCCGCCAAAAATACCAGGTCACCATCGGCACCTTCGGCCACGCCGGCGACGGCAACCTGCATCCGACCATCCTCTGCGACAAGCGCGATGCCGAGGAGATGGCCCGAGTGCACCAGGCGGTCGACGCCATTTTCGCGGCGGCCCTGGCCATGGACGGCACCTGCAGCGGCGAGCACGGCATCGGCATCGCCAAGGTCAAATACATGGTTGATGAAGTGGGCGAGGGGACGATTAACTATATGAAGCAACTAAAAAAAGGGGTCGATCCGAAGAACCTGCTCAACCCGACCAAGATGGGGCTGTAAGCGATGAGTGCGGTGGAAAACGTCGTTAAGGAGCTCAGGGAACTCGAAGACCTGCTGGTGCAATGCAGCCGCTGCGGCACCTGCCAGTCG
>JAQYWA010000171.1 GCA_030145265.1 Desulfuromonas sp.
AGAACCAGCAGCTTGAGGACAATCGCCACCACCCCAAGGGCCAGCGTCGCAGGGGTTAGAGTCAGGGCCACCCCCCAGGGGCAGAACAGGTTGACGATCAACACCCCGTAGATCAACAATTTGAGCATCGCCGCCCACTCCATCAACGCCAGATGGCGGCCGCTGTATTCGAGGATCATCGCCTCATGGATCATGGTCAGTTCCAGATGGGTGGCGGGGTTATCGACAGGGATGCGCCCGGTTTCTGCCAGCGCTACCAGCACCAGGCCCATGGCGGCAAAGATAAAGGATGGATGAAGCTGAAAAGGGGCGGCAGCGAGGGTTCCGATCATCGTCGAAAGATTGGTGCTGGAGACACTCATTGCCAGGGTGAAGATAGCCAGCAGCATCGCTGGTTCGGCCAGGGAGGCGATGGTCACCTCACGCGACGAGCCCATGCCGCCAAAAGCAGTCCCCACGTCCATTCCGGCCAAGGCCAGAAAAAACCGACCAAGGGCGAAAAAACCGACCAGCACGATGACGTCGGCAATAGCCGAGGTCGGCAGCCCCACAGCCACCAGCGGGATCACCGAACCGGCCAGGGCGGTGACGCTAAAAACAATGTAGGGGGCCACGCGAAAGATTGGCGAGGCTGGCGTTGCGACCACCGCCTCTTTGCGAAACAGCTTGGCCAAGTCGCGGTAGGGCTGCCAGGGGGGCGGGCCTTGACGGTTTTGCAAGCGGCATTTGACCACTTTGACCCAGCCCGCCAGCAAGGGTGCTGTGGCAACGAAGAGACCGGTCTGCAGCACTGCAAGGAGCCAGCCGTTCATACGATCACCCACAAAAGCAACAGCAGGGTAAAAAAGGAATAGGCGAGATAGACGCGGATGTTTCCCCCCTGGATCCGTGCCACCCGCCGGGCGCTCGCCAGCAGCAGCCGGCCAAGGGGCAGATAGACCTTTTCCCAGGCCCAGTCGCCAACCTGCAAGCGGTAACGGGGTGGCTTTTTGCCCTGCGCCGGCTCAACCTGTTCAGTGATCGGCCAAGCCGGGCTAAAGATGCGGCGGATCGGCATGCTGAAGGCGGTCGCGGTGTACTGCATGCGCGGTGTCAGCGCGCCGAAGCCGCAATCCCAGGCCGGGGCCACCCGCACCGGGGTCTTCCGACGCCGCGGGTGAAGCCATAACCAAGCCAGCAGCCAGGCCAGAGCGATGCCGAGCAAAACCATTGGTGCGCCGTAAGAAGCGCTCAACGGCGCCACCGGCGTCAGCCACAGCCAACCGTGGGCGGTCGCCTCCGGTAACCCGAGGCCAAGCAGTTGCCGAGGGATCGCACTGAGGGCACCAACCGTCCAGGTTGGCAAAACACCAAAGACCAGGCAGAGCAGCGCCAGCACCCCCTGAGCCACAAGCATCCCCGGCGCCGCTTCGCGGGCACGGCGCACCTTACGGCTGCGCCCCAGGCCAAGAAAGGCCACGCCAAAAACCTTGACAAAGCAGGCCGCCGCCAGCGCCCCAGTCAACGCCAGCACTGCTGCCGCCACTGGGATCAGCGAGCCAAGCACCCCGCTGGCCAGCGCCGGGCCCTGCAGTGCTGCCTGAAAGGTCAGCCATTCAGAAACGAAGCCGTTAAAAGGGGGCAGCGCCGAGATGCTGATGCAGCCGATCAAAAAACAGACCGCAGTCACCGGCATCCGCCCCAGCAATCCGCCCATCTTTTCCAGATCGTGCTCGTGACTCTGCTGCAAAACCGCACCAGCGCCCAAAAAGAGCAGGCTTTTGAAGAGGGCATGGTTGAGGCAGTGGTACAGCGCGGCAACCAGCCCAAGAGCGGCAAGGCCCGGGAGGCCATTGCCGGCGAAGAGCATCGACAGTCCCAGCCCCATGTAGATGATGCCGAGATTTTCAACACTGTGGTAGGCGAGCAGCCGCTTGAGGTCGTGCTGCATAAGGGCGTAGAGCACGCCAAGAACAGCTGAAGCGCTGCCGACAATCAGGGTCAACACCCCCCACTGCCACTGGATGACGCCCAGCAGGTCAAAGGTGAAGCGGATAAAGCCGTAAACCGCCACCTTCAGCATCACCCCGGACATCAGCGCCGAGATGTGTGACGGCGCCACCGGATGGGCCTGTGGCAGCCAGACGTGTAGCGGCACCACCCCGGCCTTCATGCCGAAGCCGACGAAGGCCAGAAGAAAGGCGATGGTCGCCCAGCCGTCGCTTAAAGGAGCGGCCGCCATGGCGGTGAAGCTGAAACCGTCACCGAACCCGGCCAACACTCCAAAGGCCAGCAGGATGCAGATCCCGCCAATCTGCGCCATCAGCAGATAAATGAAGGCGGCACTGCGGTTTTCGGTATGTTGGTGTTGAAAGGCCACCAGAAAATAGCTGGAGACCGACATCAGCTCCCAGGCGACCATAAAGGAAAAAGCATCGGCGGTCAGCACTAGCAGGTACATGCCGGTCACGAAGGTTCCTGTAAAAAACGTCAGGGGGGCCAACGGCTGGGCGCCGCCCTCGTACTCGCGCATGTAGGCCGGGGCGTAAATCGCCGCCACGCCGGTCACCAGACCGATGATGAACAGAAAAAATCCGCCAAGGGGGTCGATCTGCAGGTGACAGTGAAGCCAGGGAAGGCCGATCGGCAGGATCCGCGCGAAGTGCCCGTTTGTCAAAAGGGCCAAACCCCCGGCAGCCAGCGCAAGGAGCCCCGAGACACCAAGCAGAGCACAGGCCAGACCTTTAAAAAGACGCGGATAAGAAAAAAACGGCAGCGGCAGAAGGGAGGAGGTCAGCGCGATCACAACGGCCCATTGGGCAATCTGTAGGGACATGCGCAACCTCCCTTAGTAAGGATGGCCCCTGTGCCGCGGAATGGGAACCATCAGCAAACCCATGACAATTCAAGCTTCAAGCGAATTTACCGGACATTTTAAAACATGATTCCAGCTCTTTGTCAAACCACCGCCAAGGACTTGGCGGCCATCCGTCTGGCTAAATAACATAACCGTGCGCGGGCTGCCGAGACTTTGCTCTGCCGCGCTCATTGCAGAAGGCTCTCTGCCGAAAATCTTAGCAGAGCGGTGCAGCTAAAGCAATAAAACAACGTCTCCCTGTTGCTTCAGCGACCGTTTCTCGAGTACAGTACGGCATTCTGATTAAAGAGGTGTGCTATGCAAGAAACTCCCCCCGCGACAGTTTTTGGTGTGCTGCTTCGGGTCTGCCAGCGTTATCCCCGGCAGACCGCTTTCGTTTACCGGGCCGCCGGGACGGAGTTCAGCGTCTCGTACGAAAAGTTCTTCGAAGATGTGCTGCTGCTGGCCCGCTCTTTCAGCGAAAAGAAAATCGGCCACGGCACCAGGGTCATGGTGCTGTCGGACAACCGCTACGGCTGGATCGTTACCGACATGGCGCTGATGACCCTGGGAGCGATCAGTGTTCCCCGGGGGAGCGATACCCCCACCGGCGAGCTGGAATACATCATGACCCACGCGGGCTGCGAATTCCTGGTGGTCGAAACCGATGAACTGCTGCAGCGTCACCAGGAGATGACCGCCAGGCTGGATCAGCTGAAAATCACCTTTATCATTGAGGCGGAAAACCGGCACAAGCTGTTCAAGCCGGTCTACTCCTACCATGATTTGCTCAAGGACCGGACCCTGACGCCGGCCGACATCAGCGAATTCATTGCCCGGGGGAGCCGGATTCAGCCGGAAGACACCCTGACCCTGGTCTACACCTCGGGGACCACCGGAACCCCCAAGGGGGTGGTGCTGTCCCACGCCAACCTGATGCACCAGATCGAGGCGCTTCCCGGTATCATCGCCCTCGATCATGAGGACAGCTGGCTGTCGATCCTGCCGCCCTGGCACATCTTCGAGCGCACCGCTGAATACATCGCCATCGCCGCCGGCAGCTGCATCGTTTACTCGACCCTCAAGACCTTTGCCGACGATCTGGAGCGTTACCGGCCGACCCTGGTCGCCACCGTCCCCCGCCTGTGGGAGGCGCTGTATGGCAAGATCAACGCCGTGGTCGAAAAGCAGGGGAAACGCAAGGCCCGCATGTTCCGTTCGCTGGTGGCCGCCTCGGCCAGTTTCCGGCGCAATCGGCGGCTGCTGCGGGATCAGCTCCCCTGTTACCGTAAGCCGTTTTTGTTGATCCGACTGTGGCGTAAGGCGGTTGCCCTCGGCAAGCTGGTGCTGCTCTATCCCACCTACCTGCTGGCGCAGAAAAAGCTGGCGCTGGTGCGGCAGAAATTCGGCGGCCGGCTGCGTATCGCCATCAGCGGCGGCGGCAGCCTGCCGGCCTATCTCGATGAGTGGATCGACGCGGTGGGGATTCGCATCGTCAATGCCTATGGCATGACTGAATGCGCCCCGGGGATTGCCGGCCGCGGTCTGGACTGCGAGGTGTTCGGCACCCTCGGCAAGCCGATCTCCGGCACCGAGGTGCGAATTGTCGATGGGCAGGGCAGCGTCCTGCCGGTCGGCAGCGAGGGGGAGGTATGGGTGCGGGGGCCGCAGCTGACCTCGGGCTATTACAACAACCCTGAAGAAAACCGCAAAGCTTTTACCCCCGCCGGATTTTTCCGCACCGGCGACCTGGGCAAATTCACCCTGACCGGTGAGCTGGTGCTGGTCGGTCGTTCGAAAGAGATGATCGTGCTGGCCAGCGGCGAAAACGTCGACCCGACCCACATCGAGTCGACCATTACCATGCTCCCCTTTGTCAAGGACGCGGTGCTGGTCGGCCAGGATAAGAAGGGACTGGGGGCGTTGATCGTCCCCGACATGGAGAAGCTGCGGGAATTCGTCGGGGACAAGCTCAGTGCCCTGGTCGTCGAATCGGAGGACTTCCTTCACGACAAGCAGGTCATCGCCCGGGTTAAAAACGAGATCAACCGTCTGCTGCATCCGCACAAGGGGTTCAAGCCCCATGAACGGCTCAGCGGCATCCGTTTTCTCGAAAAAGAGTTCAAGGCCGGTGAAGAACTCACCAACACCCTCAAAAAGAAGCGCCACATCATCGAACAGAAATACCGGGAGCTGATCAACAAGCTGCTCGGCTGAATAAATTCCCCAGTTATTATTGTTGATGTGTCAGGGGCGGTTCGGCCGGGAAAATACGCTCCCTGGGACGGCGTGCCGTTCAGGTCGTCCACCCCTTAGCCGCCAAGAGCATGGACTGTTCAAGGGCGTCTGTTTCCGATATGCTGTGCGGTCTGAACCGTA
>JAQYWA010000172.1 GCA_030145265.1 Desulfuromonas sp.
AGATGGCCGACGAAGATCTCAACAAATTAAAGATTGCCAAATCCGACGCTCATTTCGGCCGCTCCCGACGGCGCAGGAAGCTTCTCTGGCTCGTCATCCCCCTGCTGCTCCTGCTTGGCGCCGGCCTCTATGCAACGGGTCTTTTCACCCCGGCGATCGAGGTCGAGCTGGCGACCGTCTCGCTGGCCTATCCGTCGCAGTCCCTCACCCTGCTCAACGCCAGCGGCTACGTCGTCGCCCAGCGCAAGGCAGCCGTTGCGAGCAAGGTCACCGGGCGCCTCGAGTGGCTGGGGGTCGAGGAAGGAAGCCCGGTCCAGGAGGGGCAGGTCATCGCCCGCCTGGAAAACCGTGATACCCTGGCGGCGAAGGACCAGGCGGAAGCCGAACTGCAGCGCTCCCGCACCGAGGTCTCCCGCACCCGGGCCGAGCAGCACGAGGCGCAGCTCAACTTCCGGCGTTTCCAGGAATTGCTGACCGACGGCATTATCGCCCGCGCCGAGTTCGACCAGGCCGAGGCGCGCCATCTGCAGGCCCAGGCCACGGTCAAGGCCGCCGAGGCCGCCGTCCGCACGGCCGAGGCCGCTCTGCGCGGGGCCGAGGTGGCCCTCGATTACACCCGGCTCCGCGCCCCCTTTGACGCCGTAGTTCTGACCAAGAACGCCGATATCGGCGACATCGTCACCCCCATCGGCGCCGCGGCCGAGGCCAAGGCGGCGGTGGTGAACATCGCCGACCTCAACTCCCTGCAGGTCGAAGCCGACGTCTCCGAGTCGAACCTGGAGCAGGTGAAAGTCGGGCAGTCCTGCGAAATCCAGCTCGACGCCTTCCCCGAGCGCCGCTTCGCCGGCGCCGTGCACATGATCGTTCCCACCGCCGACCGCACCAAGGCGACGGTGCTGGTCAAGGTGCGCTTTCTTGAAAACGACCCGAAGATCCTGCCGGAGATGAGCGCCCGCGTCGCCTTTCTCGAGCGCCCCTTAAGCGAGAAGGAGCAGCGGCCGCGCACCGCCATCAGTCAGGCCGCGGTGGTCCGTCGGGGCGGGCAGCCCCTTGTCTTCAGGCTTGCGGGGGAGCGGGCGGTGGCGACGCCGGTCCAGATGGGCGAAGCGATGGGCGAGATGCGGGAGATCCTCAGCGGCGTGCAGGCCGGCGACAAGGTCATCATCCGTCCCCTTGAGCGGATCCGGGACGGCAGCCGCGTCAAGCTGCCGGGGGGATAAAACAAGAAAAGAAAAAGACCAATTCGTCTCACGCCCGCTCGCTAGGCTCGCTCAAGCCGCAAAGACGCAAAGGAAAAGCGAAAAGATCTTGATGTCTTTCTTGGCGTCTTTGCGGCTTTGCGTGAGACCAGTTTTTTCTGGTTTTTTGAAAGAGACCTTATGACCAGCCCCAGCACTCCCATCGTCGAGATCCGCAACCTGTTCAAATCCTACCTGCGCAGCAGCCAGCGGGTGCCGGTGCTGGAAGACATCACCCTTGACGTCGCCGATGGGGAATTCCTCGCCCTGATGGGCCCCTCGGGGTCGGGCAAGAGCACCCTGCTCAACCTCATCGCCGGCATCGACCACCCCGATTCGGGGCTGCTGCGCGTCGGCGGTGTGGAGGTGAGTGCCCTCTCCGAAGGGGAACTGGCCGCCTGGCGGGCCGCCCACGTCGGCTTCATCTTCCAGTTCTACAACCTGATCCCGGTACTGACTGCCTTCGAAAACGTCGAACTCCCGCTGCTGCTCACCCCCCTGTCGCGAAAGGAGCGGCACGAGCACGTGGCGCTGGCCCTGCGCCTGGTGAGTTTGGAGGACCGCATGGACCACCGCCCCGGGCAGCTCTCCGGCGGCCAGCAGCAGCGGGTCGCCATCGCCCGGGCACTGATCACCGACCCGACTATCCTGGTGGCCGACGAGCCCACCGGCGACCTCGACCGGGAGTCGGCCGAGGAGGTGCTGGGGCTGATGGACCGCCTCAACCGGGAGTTCGGCAAGACGGTGATCATGGTCACCCACGATCCCCGCGCCGCTGAAAAGGCCCGGGTCATCCGCCACCTGGAGAAGGGACTGCTCAACCATGTTCCTGCTTAAGCTGATTCTGCGCAACGCCCTGCGCCACAAGCTGCGCAGCGCTCTGACGGTGGTCGGCATCGCCGTGGCGATCCTCGCCTTCGGCCTGCTGCGCACCTTGATCGGCGCCTGGTATCTGGGGGTGGAGGCCTCCGCGGCCAACCGCCTGGTCACCCGCAACGCCATCTCCCTGGTCTTTTCCCTGCCCCTCTCCTACAAGGATCGGATCAAGCAGGTGGACGGGGTCGAGAAGATCTCCCTCGGTAACTGGTTCGGCGGCATCTACATCGACCGCAAGAACTTCTTTCCCAACTTCGCCGTGGAAACCGTCAGCTATCTCGACCTCTACCCCGAGTTCGTCCTTTCGGCCCAGGAAAAAAGCGCCTTTCTACGCGACCGGCGCGGCGCCGTGGCCGGGGCCAAGCTCGCCGAGCGCTTCGGTTGGCAGGTCGGCGACCAGGTCACCCTGCAGGGGACGATTTTTCCCGGCAACTGGGAGTTTGTGCTGCGCGGCATCTACCGGGGGCTGCGCGCCAACACCGACCAGAGCCAGTTCTTCTTCCACTGGGACTACCTCAACGAGACGATGAAAAAGACCGCGCCGCGCCGCGCCGACCAGGTCGGCTTCTACATGATCGGCCTGGCCCACCCGGAGCAGGCGGCGCAGGCTTCGGCGGCCATCGACGGGCTGTTCAAGAACTCCCTGGCCGAGACCCTCACCGAGACGGAGAAAGCCTTCCAGCTCAGCTTCGTCTCCATGTCGGGGGCGATCATCACCGCCATCCGCATCGTCTCCATCGTCGTCATCGTCATCATCATGGTGGTGGCCGCCAACACCATGGCGATGACCGCTCGCGAGCGCATCGCCGAATACGCCACCCTCAAGACCCTCGGCTTCGATGCCCGCCACATCGCCGGGGCGGTTTTCGGCGAATCGCTGCTCATCGCCCTGACCGGCGGGGTGCTGGGGCTGCTGCTGACCTACCCGGCGGCGGCGGAGATCGGCCGGCGGCTGGCCCAGTTCATTCCGGTCTTCCGCGTCCCCCCCGAGACGATCTGGCTCGATCTGGCCGCGGCCGCCGCGGTCGGAGTAGTGGCGGGGATCTTTCCCTCCTGGCGCGGGGCGACCATCAACATCGCCGAGGGTTTAAGGAGGATCGGCTGAATGATCCCTCTCTATTACAGCCTGCGCAATCTCTGGACCCGGCGCCTGACCACCGCCCTGACCGTGGTGGGGATGGCCCTGGTCGTCTTCGTCTTCGCCGCCACCCTGATGCTGGTCGAGGGGCTGCAACAGACCCTGGTCGACACCGGCTCGCCGGAGAACATGGTGCTGATCCGCAAGGGCTCGGAGACCGAGGTGCAAAGCGGCATTGACCGCGATGCCGCGGCGATCCTCGCCAGCCAGCCCGAGGTCGCCATCGGCGGCGACGGCCAGCCCCTCTTCGCCCGCGAGTCGGTGGTGCTGATCAATCTGGCCAAACGGGGCAGCGACGAGGAAGCCAACGTCATCATCCGCGGCATCGGCCCGGCTTCCCTCGCCCTGCGCCCGCAGGTGCGCCTGGTCGAGGGGCGCATGCCGCGCCCGGGGGCGGCGGAGATCGTCGCCGGGGCCAGCATCGCCCGGCGCTTCCGCGGCGCCGCCCTCGGCGAGAGTGTGCGCTTCGGCATGCGCGACTGGCAGGTGGTGGGGGTTTTCGACGCCGGCGCCACCGGCTTCAGCTCCGAGATCTGGGGGGATGTCGACCAGCTGATGCAGGCCTTCCGTCGCCCGGTCTACTCCTCGGTGGTCTTTCGCCTGCGCGACCCCGGCGCCTTCGCCGGCTACAAGGAGCGCATCGAGACCGACCCGCGCCTGACGGTGGTGGCCAAGCGGGAGATCCAGTTCTACGCCGACCAGTCGGCGGCCATGGGGACTTTTCTGCGCATCCTCGGCACTACCCTGACCCTGATCTTTTCCGTCGGCGCGGTGATCGGCGCTATGATCACCATGTACGCTGCCGTCGCCGGCCGCATCACCGAGATCGGCATCCTGCGCTCCCTCGGCTTCGGCCGCGGAAGCATCCTGCTGGCCTTTGTTGCCGAGTCCCTGCTACTCGGCCTGCTTGGCGGCCTGGCCGGGCTCTTTTTCGCCTCCTTCATGCAGCTGATCACCATCTCCACCATGAACTGGCAGACCTTCGCCGAGCTCGCCTTCGGCTTCTCCCTGACCTTCGGCATCGCCCTCAAATGCCTCGCCTTCGCTCTGGTCATGGGCCTATCGGGCGGGCTGCTGCCGGCGCTGCGGGCGGCACGGATGAACCTGGTCGAGGCGCTGCGGGCGGCATAATTCCTCCCCTGCCCACCCCGCAAGGGAAGTGCCATCTTTCCTAAAAGCCAGGGGTTGTGAGAATCGCTAAAGAATAGCGGTAAAATGACAGGCAAAAATTGTAAGACAACAAATAAGACGGCCCTGCAATCTCTAGTGGGTCGTTTAGGTTTGGCAGGTGTCAAGGTATTTTGCGAGAACGTTCTGGGGGATAATAAGCATGGGAAGATATCCAATTTCTACTTAAGCACACAATTGGGGGTGTTATCCAACTGAGAACATAAATCATTTCAAGCTATTGCGTTAATGTGAAAATGCCCTAACTCTTGACGGGGGGCAAAAGACGGATAAAGTCTATAAAAACTACTTAATAACTGGTCAGAAGCAAACAAAATGAATACAGAAGATGAAATTAAAAATTTAGTTCACTCGATAAGGGAATCCCTGCCAGAAGCTGCAGATCTCGCTGACACGTTTTTCAAAGGAAGGGGCTTCGATATCAAAGATGAATTCGATATCGAAGATGAATTACATTATTTGTGGGTTGAAGCACTGGCAGATGCTACGAATAGTTTTATCAAGCAGAACCGTATGGAAGAGGTAAAAACTCTATTACAATTCATGTCCTCTAAATTGAATGAAGGTTCTGCTCCAGTTAAGAACTGCCTTGATGTCAGCTATATTGAAAACCTCATGTGGGATTTAGACGAAGAGGACCAAAAACGTGCGTGGCCACTTTTCCCAGAGAATTTAAAGGCGCTATACATCGCTATGTGGGGCGAACCAGACTTCTAACCAATGCAATCAACGCGGACGGAAAATACGTCTGTGCTAATTTTTAAATTG
>JAQYWA010000661.1 GCA_030145265.1 Desulfuromonas sp.
ATAGCCGTCGCCGAGCAGCACGGCCAGGGTCATGCCGTGGATGTTTCTCGAGGGACTTGTTTTGAGAGTGTTGAAGTCGCCGTGGGCATCGATCCAGAGGACCCCGCTCGGCTGGTGATCGGTGACTCCGCCGATTATCCGGATCGTATAAATACAACACCTTCTACCCCTGTGACTACCCGAAGGGCACGAGGCACTACTCCTTCAGGTTGTTCCACAGGTTGACGGTGAAGTCCTGCACGTTGGTGAGGATGCCGACCGCCTGCATCGAACCGCGATTGGCCAGCTTATCGACGGAAAACTCGGTCATGTCGACGATGTAGTAATAGACCGGGCGCACGTTGCCGTCCGCCGTGATCCGGTAGCTGGGGACCATGTTGCCGAAAGCGATGGAGTGCAACTGGGTGGCCAGGGCGATGACCGTAGTGGCCCGACGGGCGTGCACGCGCATGGCATCCTGGGCCTGGTAGACATCGGCGATAACTTCGGGCAACGGACCGTCGTCGCGGATTGATCCGGCCAGCACATACGGCACCTGGTGCTTCTCGCAGGCGCAGATGATGCCGTCGTTCAGCCTGAGTTCCTCGATGGCCCGGGGGATCGAGCCGCACCGGCGCACCTCGTTGAGAAGGTCGAGATGATTGTAATGTCCCAGGGGCTTGAGGTTTTGCGAGTAGATGTCCTGGCCGAGGCCGGTGCGGAAGCGGGCGGCTTCGAGGTCGTGGGTGGCCAGGGCGTTGCCGGCCAGCAGGGCGTGGCAGTAGCCGTTTTCGATCAGTCCCTGCATGGCGTTGCGGCTGTCTTTGTCGAAGGCCACCGCCGGTCCGAGCACCCAGGCGATGTAGCCGTGCTCGCGGTCGTGCCGCAACACCTGGTAGAGTTCGTCGTAGGAGCGCGAAAAGGGGGTTTCCCGCGTCCCCCGGGTGCGGAAGGCGAACTTGTCCGTTCCGACGGTTTCCGCCGCGACGAACCCGTCCACGTGCACGTAAATCCCTTCTTCGCCGTTCTCGGTGCGGCCGACCACCACCGCTTCCCCCTGTTTCACCCGCCGTGCTTC
>JAQYWA010000662.1 GCA_030145265.1 Desulfuromonas sp.
CATAGAGGGCGGTTTGCGTCTCGATATGCTGATCGAAAATCAGTTGGTCATTGAGTTGAAATCGGTTGAGAAAACCTTGCCCATTCATGTAAAACAATTGCTGTCATATATTCGCCTTGCTGGCAAACCACTGGGGTTGCTGATCAACTTCAACGAGAATTTATTGAAAGACGGTATTACCCGCTAAGCAAATAACCCTCGCTTTTGAATCTCTCTGTGGTCTCTGCGTGCTCTAGCGACTGCAAGGAGCGGGCGAGAGGCCGATTGAAAGGAATTTATAAATGGCGCAAAAACTGGTGGACCTGCATCTTCATTCGACTTGTTCCGACGGTGCTTTTGCTCCGGCCGAGGTGGTGCGGATGGCGGCGAAGGCCGGGCTTGCGGCGATTGCGTTGGCTGATCATGACAACATCGACGGCATCGACGCGGCCATTACGACCGGAGATGAGTTGGGGGTTGAGGTGATTGCGGCGGTTGAACTGTCGGTGGTCTGGGAGTCGCTGCAGGACATCCATCTGCTCGGCTACGGTTTCGATCACCACAACGCCGAGCTGCAGGGAGCGCTGAAGTCTTTCCGCGATTTTCGCGAAACCCGCAACGAGCAGATTGTCGTGCGGGTTAACGAGAAGTTGGTTTCCGAGGGGCGTCAGCCCATCGACCTGGAGGCGGTGAAACAAAAGGCCGGCGGCACCCTCGGTCGTCCGCATATTGCGATGGCCCTGCTCGAGGATGGCCACGTCAGTGACAAGGGCGAGGCGTTCAACCGCTACCTGGTTCCCTGCAACGTAGAGAAACGCTTCTTTCCTGTTGCCGAGGCGATTGAGCTGATCCATCGAGCCGGCGGGGTGGCGGTACTGGCCCATCCCCCGTTCATTCCTGTCGAGCGTGCCGAAATGCTGCAGCTGCTCGATGCCTTTGTCGGTCTCGGGCTGGACGGTGTCGAGGCCTACAACACCGGGGCAACCAACGACGACATCGACTGGTATATTACTCAGTCCCGCCAGCGCGGGCTGATCGTTACCGGCGGCAGCGATTTTCATGGCATAGAAGGAGGCG
>JAQYWA010000173.1 GCA_030145265.1 Desulfuromonas sp.
GAGCATTGCCACGCGATAGCAGCGAAGGCAGCGTTCTGCTTCCTGAACCGCCTGACTGTCCGTGAAACCGAGTTCCACTTCACAGTAGTTATTGTGGCTGGCCCGTTCGGGACCGTGAATTTCTTCCTGATGTGCCCGAGCAACCGAATCGAGCCAAGACACCTGCTCGTCCTGGTCGTAGACACTGACGCGGGTCAAGATGTCTTCCAGAATTTCTTCGTCGGCCAGGTATGCCTTGCCTTCTTCGAGCCAGCGCTGAATAACCCGGGCGGCCCGATGCGCATTGCCGACACAGGCCACAACGGTCAGCGGGCCGATTTCGGCGTCACCACCGGCAAACACTCCCTCGTGGTCGGTAATCAGCGTCCGGCTCAGGGGGTTGCCCATGTCGTCGTTAAGATCCCGCCCTTTTGGATTTTTTAGAGGCAGGAAGTTGGTAACGATCGTGTTCCACTTAGTGATGTCGATACCCATCTTTTCCGGGATGAATGACAGCTCGGGATCCTGACCAATGGCCGGGATAACGGTGTCGCACTCAACCACGAACTCGCTCCCCTCCACCGGCGCAGGCCGACGGCGACCGGAAGCGTCCGGCTCACCGAGTTCCATGCGTACGCACTCAACACCGGTAACCTGTTCCTTTTTATCAACGATGACCTTCGTCGGCAGGACCAGGAACTCAAACCGGACCCCTTCTTCGTCGGCACCGTCGACTTCCCAGACATCGGCCGGCATTTCCTTGCGGGACCGCCGATAAAGCAGAATCGACTCTTCGGCCCCTTCGCGCAGGGCGACCCGGACACAGTCGATGGCGGTGTTGCCGCCGCCGACTACGACCACTTTCTTGCCCATGCCGGTCGGCTTGCCCATGTAGGCTTCACGGAGGAAGTCGATACCCCCGGGGAGGAAACCCTTGTACCCTGCGTCTTCCCCTTCGACCCCCATCGGCTTGGAGCGATGGGCTCCGGGAGCCAGAAACACGGCATCGTACTTGGCTTTAAGATCTTCCAGGGAGATATCCTTGCCTATCCGGGTGTCGTAGATGATCTCGACGCCGAGGGCACTGATGATATCGATGTCGCGCTGCAGGATATGCCGCGGCATACGGTATGCCGGGATACCAACGGCGATCATGCCGCCGCCGTAGCCTTCGGGCAAGGCTTCGTAAATGGTTACCGGATAGCCTTCGAGTGCTAGATAGTAAGCGGCGGCCAGACCGGCCGGACCGGCACCGACCACAGCCACGGTCTTGTCCTTACGCGGCTTCGCTTTCATCGGCGGATCCTGGTGATGCTTCCACTCGTAATCCGACGCAGTCCGTTTGAGCACCATGATGCTGACCGAGTCGTCGACGTTTTTACGCCGGCAGGCAGACTCGCAGGGATGGGGACAAACGCGGCCGCATACCGAAGGCAGCGGCATGTTCTCGCGAATAGTCGACAGCGACTCCTCGAAGCGCAAATCCTTGAGCTCTTCCACATACTTGGGAATATCGACATGAGCCGGACAGCGATCCTGGCAGGGCGCCGTCAGCTTATCCACATATCTGGATTCGACCTGAGGCTTACGCCCGCCGTTAATATAAGCGAGATAATCGTCACGGTAATGCTTGATGGTATCGATCACCGGCACCGCAGAAGTCATGCACAAGGTGCATTTGCAATTCTGCATCAGCTCACCGATGCTTTCGATGGTCGCCAGGTCGGATTCTTCCCCATGGCCGGAAAGAATCCGGGCCAGGGTATCCTGCATGACTCGGGTACCGCGTTTGCCCGGCGTGCACTTGGCACAGCAGTAATCTTCCTGCACCCGCTTGGCGTATTCGGCCGCCATGGCCACCACGTCGACTTTCGGATCAGTGACGATAACA
Source organism: Desulfuromonas sp. (assembly GCA_030145265.1). GTDB lineage: Bacteria > Desulfobacterota > Desulfuromonadia > Desulfuromonadales > Trichloromonadaceae > Trichloromonas. The sequence goes on from JAQYWA010000173.1 coordinate 1,871, forward strand.
CCGTCCCAACCCATGAAAGCACCCCAAGGACGACTGCCGTCGAATGTGACCGGCATTTTCTGGTAGGCACCCTCGGCTTCGGCGCTACCGCCCTTGCGATTATCTACAACGTTTCTTCCCCAACTGGAAAAAATGACTTGAGACAAGATCGACCTCCTGTGAGACCCATTCCTTACAGCATACAAACGAACGGAAATCCCTTGAAAAAAGGGAAAGACCACGCCCTTTCGGCAATCGCCCCTCCCTGTCTTGTATACAGTATGCAGTTAGATATCACAAATGGAAGTCCTAAAGCAAGGTAAAATTTGCGTATTTTCCGCCATGCGCAATCAACAGGTGCATTAATATGCCAATCGGAAATAGATCAGGGGAACAATATTTTTTAAGGAAGTTGGGGAAATTCAGAGTTAATCAGCCAGGATCCGGGCAACAATTTATTCTCTTCGTGAAACTCCCATTCGAGTCGAATTCGCTCTTTTTTCACGGTCGCCGAAGGGAGCATGTAATATTCCAGCATATACCAGACGATGACCTGCCGGCCGTCATCGCGAAACGCAATCCGCTCGATATCAAAATCAATGATCCGGAGGTCCTCGTTGTCGGCAAAGCGCTCAAGAAAATCTTTCCGGACGGTTTCGTCCATGCGCTGCGCCGCCCCGGGGTAATCAAGCCAGCGCATTCGTTTGACAAAATCATCGTTACCCACGGGGAACAACTCCACCGGCCGCAACACGGTGGCACAGGCCAACAAACTCAGAGTTGTGAACCATACCGCGACAAAACGCCAAACCGATCGATTCACCATAACTGACTCCTTTTTATTGCGAAACACTTGCCAGTCCGTCATACTGCGCTAAACTGCCTTAGTCTTGTTATAAAGCGGAGCGCCTACCCAATGAAGTCGGTTGAGATTTACACCAAGAACCATTGCCCCTACTGTTGGCGGGCCAAGGAACTATTGCGCATCAAGGGGGTCCTGTTCCAGGAATACGACATTGCCAACGACCGGCCACGGGCGAAAGAGATGGCCGAACGTTCCGGCCGGGAAACGGTCCCGGAAATTTTCATCGAAGGCAAATTTATCGGCGGTTGCGACGAGCTGTTCGAACTGGATGAACAGGACCTGCTCAACCGCCTGCTCGAAATCAGGAAGCCGGCTGGCGAATGAATTCCATCAACTCCAGAGCCAACTCGACCTTGCCGAAAGGCGGCATCAGGTAATAGCCGCCGATCTTACCCCGCCCCGCATCGACCAGTTCCCTGGCAATCGCCATCCCCTCCCGAATTCCTTCTGCCCCCTGCTTGCCTCGCATCCGCATCCGCACTTCGTCGGGCAGGGTAATGCCAGGGACCTCGTTATGCAGAAACTCAGCGTTGCGTTCGCTGACCAAAGGCAGAATCCCTACCAGCACCGGGATGTTGAGATCGGCCGTTCGACGCACCATTTCTTCCGCCACCCGGATCGAATAAACCGGCTGGGTTTGCACGAAACGCGCCCCGGCCGCCACTTTTTTGCCCAGGCGGCGCAGTTGACCGTCCATGCTCGGCAGGTTCGGGTTGAACGCAGCACCGAGCAGAAAACGGGTTTGCCCTTCCAGCTCGGCCCCCAGCAGGTTTTTGCCATTATTGAGCGAATACAGCAGTTCGAGCAGACCGATCGAGTTGAGATCGAAGACACTGGTAGCCCCAGACTCGCCACCAACCGAAACCGGGTCGCCGGTGACTGCCAGCACATTGCGGATGCCCAGCAGGTGAGCGCCCATCAGCTCGGAATGGAGTCCGATCAGGTTACGATCACGGCAGGTGACATGAACGATCACCTCGGTGCCGGTCGCCTGCTGGATGGCGCTGGCCAGGGCGATGTTCCCCAGCCGGATTCGAGCCAACGGGTTTTCCGCCAGGCTGATGGCATCGACCCCGGCAGCAGTCAAAGCTCGGGCTCCGGCCATCACCTTGTCGCAATTGAGCCCCCGGGGCGGGTCGAGCTCAACCGTCACCACCGGCCTTTGCCCCCACTCGGAGAGAAAGTTTTCTCCGGGGACTTCGGCAACCGGACGGGGAACTTCCACCGCTGGCACCTTCACCGTACGACTCGCGACATTCGGGCGCAGTCCCTCAAGCGCTTGGGCCAGCGCCCGGATGTGCTCCGGCGTGGTACCGCAGCAGCCGCCGATCAGCCCTGCCCCGGCCGCCACCAGTTCACGCCCCATGGCGGCGAAATACTCGGGAGTGGCCAGATAAATGTAACGGCCATCGACAAACTCGGGGAAGCCCGAATTAGGGAAAGCGGACAGGGGGAGCTTCGAGGCTGCCGCCATGCGCGACACCACCTGCAGCAATTCGCGCGGGCCGGATCCGCAGTTGGCGCCGAGAACCGCCGCCCCGGCCTCCGTCAACCGCCCGGCCGCCATTTCGGCGGAAATCCCGTCGCGGGTGCGGCCTTCCTGCAGAAAAGCCATCTGGGCAATAGCCGGCAGACCTAGCCCCCTGGCGATCTCCAGACCCAGCTCAAGATCATCGAGATCGGAAAAGGTTTCCAGGACAAACAGGTCGACGCCGCCCTCGGCCAGCGCCTCCATCTGCTGCCGCAACACGGCCTCTTTCTGGCTGCGGGGCAAGGCCACCGCCTCGCCCCGGGGACGGGCGAGCGGGCCGACCGAACCGGCGACGAAGGCCTGCTCTCCGGCAACTTCCCTGGCCAGGCGGGCCCCGGCCAAGTTGACATCGCGGACCTCGGCTTCAAGACCGAAGCCGGCCAGGCGCAGGGCATTGGCGCCAAAGGTGTTGGTCTCCAGCAACCGGGACCCGGCGGCCAGGTAGTCACCATGAATCTGGCGAACCAGTTCCGGGCTGCGCAGATTAAGATATTCGAAATTGGTGTCGAGCTGGATGCCGCGACTGTACAGCAGCGTCCCCATGGCGCCGTCGCCGATCAGGACCTGCTGAGTTATCTGTTCGAGAAACCGCTGGCTGCGGTGGTGACTGCTGGACATAGGACTATCCGTGCGGAGTGAAGGGTGAGGAGTTGAAGGAGGGGGCAAAGCGTTTTCGCCTCCCCCCTAACTCCTTACCCCTCACGAAAACTAGGAACATTCCCGGACAATGGCCGTGTAGAACAGGTGTCCATCCGACTCGGCGACCGCGAGGGACAGTTCGAGTTTCAGGATCGCCTCATCCCGGCGTCGGCCGGGGAACTTGTGCAGCTTGCGAATCAACTGCGCCGCGTTGCTCTTCAGGTAGCCTTCGACACCGACACGGTGAAATTCGGCACATTCCTCGTGCACCAGACGCTCGACCGACAC
>JAQYWA010000174.1 GCA_030145265.1 Desulfuromonas sp.
CTTCGTTCAGGCGGTGGAGATGATCCTCGCCTGCAAGGGGCGACTGGTGATTACCGGGATGGGAAAGTCGGGGTTGATCTGCCAGAAGGTGGCGGCAACCATGGCCTCAACCGGCACCCCGGCGCTCTTTCTGCATCCGGCTGAAGGGATTCACGGCGATCTCGGTATGTTGATGAAGGGCGATGTGGTGATGGCCGTTTCTAATTCCGGGGAAACCGAAGAGATTACCCGCATCCTGCCGGTCATCAAGCGCATGGGCCTACCTTTGATTGCCATGACCGGCAATCCCGGCAGTACCCTGGCCCGGGCCGGCGATGTCTTTCTCGATATCTCGGTCAAAGAAGAGGCCTGTCCGCTCGGTCTGGCCCCGACCGCCAGCACCACGGCCACCGTGGCCATGGGCGACGCATTGTCGGTGACCTTGCTGATCCGCAGGGGATTCAAGGAGGAGGACTTTGCCCTGTTCCATCCCGGCGGTGCCCTTGGCAAGCGATTGCTGCTACGGGTTGAAGATGTGATGCACTCTGGCAGTGCCATTCCCCTGGTCGCTGAAAATGTGCTGCTCAAGGAAGCCCTGTTCGAGATTACCAGCAAGAAGCTTGGCATCACCGGGGTGAGCGACAGCCAGGGTTTTTTGGTCGGGGTCTTTACCGACGGTGACCTGCGGCGGGCCATTGAAGAAGGCCTTGAAGCGCTCAACTGTCCTATCCTGGATGTGATGGCGGTTAAGCCCAAAAGGATCCTGCGTTCGAATCTGGCCGCCAAGGCTATGCAGAAAATGGAAGAATTTTCGATTACCTCACTGTTTGTCTTTGAAACGGAAGAGAGTCAGATCCCGGTCGGCATCATCCATCTGCACGATCTGCTCAAGGCGGGGGTGGTTTGATGCTGAAGGATTTGGGCAAAATCAAACTGCTGCTCCTTGATGTCGATGGCGTGTTGACCGACGGTCGCATTTCTTACGACAACAACGGGGTGGAAACCAAGGCATTCGACGTCAAGGACGGTCACGGTCTGAAGCTGGTTCAACGGGCCGGGATTGATGTCGGCATCATTACCGGGCGCTCCTCGGATGTAGTCGCCTTGCGGGCCCGGGAACTCGCTATCGAAATCGTTCATCAGGGGGCCAAGGACAAGCTTGTTCCCTATGCTGAGGTTCTGAAGTCTTTAGCTTTGACCGATGAGCAGGTCGCTTATGTCGGTGACGATGTGATCGATCTTCCCATCCTGCGGCGGGTCGGTTTTTCAGCGACGGTGGCCGACGCTGTCGATGATGTTAAGCCCCTGGTCGATTACGTTGCCAGGCGTCCCGGCGGCCGTGGCGCGGTACGGGAAATCTGTGATTATATCCTGAAAAATTCCGGAGCCTGGACCGAGGTGACTGCGCGCTACTTCGGCGGTCAGCAGGGATGAGTGTCCCTTCAAATCCCGTGCCAATGAACCAGTATTCGTCTTTACACCTCCCGAGTGAAATGTTATACTAACAATTAGTTATGAAAGTTAAGATAACGCTACGGAATGTTTTGGGTTTTGCCATTGTGCTGATGGCATTCTCGTTGGCCCTGACGGTGTTGTGGAGTTTTCGCGGCGGGGCGCCGGAAAAGATCTTGGATGCGTTGCCCGCGAACGTTGATCTGGCCCTGAAGGAAATTGACTATACGGAAACCCGTGACGGTGTCAGGCGCTGGAACCTGATTGCGGATTCAGCCGATTACAATGTCAAGAGTGGCTCGACCATTGTCCAGAACGTTTTTATGACGTTTTATGATGAAAAAGGTGTCGAGGCCGGTACCCTGACGGCGCAAGACGGTGAAGCTCAGTCTGACAATAAAAAAGTCAGGGTCCATGGTGATGTGGTCATCAAGAGTTCCCGTGGCTATACGTTTTATGTGGACCAATTGGATTATTCCGATGCGACGCGGATAATCAGCACCGAATCGCCGGTCCATATCGTTACTTCACGGATGGAGCTGACCGGCAAGGGGCTCCGTTTGAATGTAGATTCTCAGGCATACCGGGTTTCTTCTGATGTGAAGGCCCGGCTTCATGGTAATGATAAACAATGAAGAAAATGTTGTGGCATATAGTCCTGCTGTTGGTTCTGTCGTTCAGCGCAGCGGCCTCCGGCCTGGCTGAAGAAAATTCTGCCCTGGACAGTTACTCCAGTGATCAGCCGATTGAGATTGCCTCCGATCGCCTTGAAGGCAATGACCAGGCTGGGAATGCCAAATTTTCGGGCAACGTTGTGGCGAAGCAGGGGGATGTGACAATTTATGCGGAAGAACTGTCCATCCTCTATCAGTCGGGAAGTCGGGATATCGAAAAAATTATCGCCCTGAACGGAGTGCGGATTGTCCAGGGTGAGCGGACCGCGACCGGGAACAAGGCGATCTTTTTCAACCAGCAGGGGAAGGTGGTTCTCTCCGGGAACCCGAAGGTTCACCAGGGACAGGATTTTGTCCAGGGTGACGAAATTACCGTTTTTCTGAATGAAGAACGCAGCGTGGTGACCGGCAAGGACGGCGGCAGGGTCAATGCTGTGTTTCATCCCCAAGGGGATAACCGGTGACTCGTCGGCTCTCGGCCCGGGGGTTGTGTAAGGCCTACCGGGGGCGCCAGGTGGTTCAGAATGTCGATTTGGACGTTGCTTCCGGCGAGGTGATCGGATTGCTGGGCCCCAATGGGGCGGGAAAAACCACGTCGTTTTATATGACAGTTGGCTTGGTTCGTCCCGACCAGGGTAAGGTTTTTCTGGATGATCAGGAAATCACCGATTTGCCCATGTATCAGCGGGCGCGAGCCGGTATTTCCTATCTGCCTCAGGAAGCGTCGGTGTTTCGTAAGCTGACGGTCGAGCAGAATCTGCTGGCGATCCTTGAAACCCTGGATCTTGCGGAAACCTCTCGAATTGAGCGGATGCAGCAACTACTAGACGATTTTCGCCTGGGGCATGTTGCAAAATCTTACGGTTATGCTCTTTCCGGGGGCGAGCGAAGGCGTGTTGAAATTGCTCGGGCTCTGGTCATCGAGCCGGCCTTTATCCTGCTTGACGAACCGTTTGCCGGGATCGACCCGATCGCGGTCATGGATATCCAGAATATCATTACCCAACTCAAAGAGCGCGGCATCGGGGTTCTGATATCTGACCATAACGTACGTGAAACCCTGGGGGTGTGCGACAAAGCGTATATCCTCAATGAGGGCGAAATCCTCGAATATGGTGTGCCGGCTGAAATCGCCGCGAGCTCGAGGGCTCGTGCCATATACCTTGGTGAGAAATTCCGGCTGTAGGCTGGGTCGAATAATGTGAAACCGTTTAATACCGGAACGAGTCGATAATGGCCTTAGAACTACGTCAGCAACTAAAACTCAGCCAGCAATTGGTGATGACGCCCCAATTGCAGCAGGCGATCAAGTTGCTCCAGTTGTCCAGAATGGAACTGGTCGACATGGTTCAGCAGGAGCTTGAGGAAAATCCCGTTCTCGAAGAGGGTGGCGAGACTTCCGAAGAAAAAGATCAGGAAGAAGCTGTCGCGGAAAGCCAGAAAAGTGAAGAGCCGGCTGAAGAAATCAAGGAAGTCGCCGGTGAAAACGAAGGAATGGCTGATATCGACTGGCAGACCTACCTCGAAGGTTACAGCCTGGGTGGTTCTACTGCCGATTTTTACGAAGAAGATGATGACCGGCCTTCCTACGAAAATCTGCTGACCAAAAAAGGGACGCTGGCCGATCACCTGATGTGGCAACTCAATCTGTCGCGTATGGCTGACGAGGTTCGCCAGATTGCTGCCGAAATCGTCGGTAATCTCGATGATGACGGCTATCTTCAGGCCTCACTTGACGAAATTGCTGAAACTTCCGGCGCCTCTCTTGAGAAGGTCATGGATGCTCTAGCGATGGTGCAGGACTTCGATCCGCCCGGAGTCGCTTCGCGCAATCTGCAGGAATGTCTGCTTCGTCAGGTTCAACACCTGGGCATGACCGGTAGCCTGGTCGAATCGGTTCTTCGAGAGCACATAGCCGAGCTGGAAAAACGCAAATATTCAGTGATCGCGAAATCCCTCGGGGTTTCTCTTGACGAAGTTTTCGGCGCCGCCAAGATTATTTCCGGGCTCGACCCTCGTCCAGGCAGTGTTTACAGCCAGGAAGACGTCCATTACATCACCGCGGATATTTTCGTCTACAAGATCAGCGAGGAGTACGTCGTTGTGCTCAATGACGAGGGGCTTCCGAATCTGCGCATCAATTCCTTCTATCGCAATGCCCTTTCCGGTGGTGAAAATATCGACGCCAAGGCCGGTGAGTATATTCAGGATAAGATGCGCGGTGCGGTCTGGCTTATCAAGAGCATTCACCAGCGTCAGCGGACGATTTACAAGGTCACCAAGAGCATCGTCAAGTTTCAGCGCGAATTCTTCGATAAGGGGGTCAATTATCTCAAGCCCCTGGTTCTCAGGGATGTCGCTGAAGACATCGAAATGCACGAATCGACGATCAGTCGGGTCACCACCAATAAATATGTCCAGACGCCGCAGGGGCTTTTTGAGCTGAAATATTTCTTTAACAGCGGCATCAATACGACCGAAGGCGATTCGATCGCCTCTGAAAGCGTAAAGAGTAAAATCAAGGAAATCATCGCTGCCGAAAACCAGCGTAAACCCTATTCCGACCAGAAGATCGTCGATATCCTGCATCAGCAGGGGATCGACATTGCCCGGCGAACGGTTACGAAATATCGCGAAATGCTCGGGCTGGGGTCTTCTACGGAGCGAAAACGGCTTTTTTAATTCCGCGCGTATGGCCAACATTAAAGATGGCGATATACTTCAGATAGATTGGTTTCACGCGGCGGAAACTTATCACCAGGAGGTTTTAGTATGCAAATTGATGTCACATTCAGACATATGGAAGTTAGCGCGCCGGTTCGCGCTTACGTAGAAGAGAAGCTTGAGCGGGTCAAAAAGTACATCGATGAGCCGATTGATGCTCAGGCGGTACTTTCCGTGGCGAAAAAAATCCGGCACAAGGCTGTCGTGACCATTTCTGCCAAGGGAATCACCATCAAGGCTTCAGACGAAACCAACGACATGTATGCCGCGATCGACTCCATGGTCGACAAGATCGAGCGTCAGCTCAAGCGCTACAAGGAAAAGCTCAA
>JAQYWA010000175.1 GCA_030145265.1 Desulfuromonas sp.
ACTCGTTCCTGCGGCATATCCCCAACCTGACCTTCATGGTGCCGCGAGACGAAATTGAGCTTCAGCGTGCCGTACATACGTCGCTGACGGTCGATGGCCCCTTTGTCTACCGGTATCCCCGGGGCAACGGGCTGGGGCTGGAGCGTCCGGAAAAAATCCTGCCGGTTCCTGTCGGAAAGGGCGAGAAGCTGCGTGACGGCAAGGACGGTTCGATCATTGCCATCGGAGTGGGAGTCGCTACCGCAATGCAGGCGGCCGAGTCTCTTGAACAAGAAGGGATTTCGCTGGCGGTCGTCGATGCCCGTTTCGTCAAGCCGCTTGATCGCGATCTGATTGTCGATGAAGCCTGCCGCACCGGGCTGCTAGTGACTGTGGAAGAAAATGCCCTGCAAGGGGGATTCGGCTCTGCCGTACTGGAACTTTTGGCGGACGAGGACGTTGCCGTAAGGACGCTTCGTTTCGGGGTGCCGGATGCCTTTATCGAGCAAGGGACCCAGGCCCAGCTGCGGCAGCGGATCGGCCTCGATAGTGACGGCTTGGTTCGGAGGATTCGTGAATTTATCACGGAAGTCGAGCCCCATGGCCTTCCCGTTTCCGGGGCTGCCGTATAACTCATATTTCATATATGGTATTGACTGCAGTTTTATCTTGAGAGGACACGGGACGGTATGGCAGAAGCTGGTGACAACAACCTGAACGAGGAGTTGCAGCGACGCCTTTTTCGGCTGCAGGAGATAGCCCCACCCTCGGCAATGGCCCGTGAAATACTTGACGTGGTCATCGACGAGCAGGCCGATCTCGAACATGTCGCCGCCACCATCGAAAAATACCCGGAACTTGCCGCCCGAATTTTGCGTTGTGCCAATTCGGCTTATTACGGGCAGCGGGGCAATATCTATTCTGTTGCCGAAGCCATTATCCGGGTTCTCGGTTTGTCGATAACCAAGGCCTTGGTTCTTTCACTGGCCCTCAAAAGTTCCTTCCGTACCCGAAACTGCCCCGGATTCAAAGCAGAACGTTACTGGTTTTTTTCGGTTCTGACGGCCAGTCTGGCCCGCAGCCTGGCGCCACTGATGCAGGCCGAGCAACATCCGGACCTGGGGGCGGCTTACACTGCCGGACTGCTGCACAATATCGGGTTGCTGGCTCTGGTTGATCTCTTTCCGCAGCAGATGACCACGGTGTTTGCCGAGCCTGATGGCGACGCCGAGCAAGCGCTGATGCGATCCTTGCTTGGGATGGACGCCCAGCAGGCCGGTGCCGTGCTCTGCCGGTGCTGGGGGTTGCCGGAGCCGTTGGTTCAGGCCATCGCCTATTGCCGTGATTCCGAGCACCCGGGAGATGATAATCCACTCCTCTCGTTGTTGAAAGTTAGCGTCGTTGTTGCCGACAGGCTGTTTCAAGGGGACGGGGTTCTGGATCTGCACGACGAACTGCACGGAGGGCAACTTGATCCCACAGATGTAGAGGCGGCGGTAGCTCAGATTGCGGAGCGGATCGAAGACTTGCGCGGGATGGCGCAATTGCTTGCCGGAGGTTGTGATTAATCCATGAAGAAAGAACCTCTCAATAAATCTCTGCAAGAGATGACAGCGGTTTTTGATGAAATGCTGACCTCCCTTTCCACTCTGCACAGCCTGGGATCGCTGGAACTGAGATTTTCTGGAGAGCAGAAGCTGATTCGGGAAGCCTTGTCCGCGCTGGTTGAAAACTATGGGGTTGAGCGGTGCTCGCTGTTTTTGTCACAGAATGAACAGCTTCGCCCGGTCGCTGTCGCCGCGTGGGAAAAAGGGGAGGTCTCTTGTTGCTCTGTCTGTGACGACTCCGGCTGCGCCGAAGTTACCTCGGTCGAATCTGCCGTTATGGACCGGGCCCTGAAGCAGGTACGCGTCCAGTCCTACGAGGATTGTCTGAACGATCCCGACCTGCAGGCTTTGGCCGAATTGTCCGACGCGCGGGCAATCCCCCGCAGCATTCTTTGCGCACCGGTCATGGTCAGTGGCGAACCTGCCGGCGTGCTCTCCCTGGCCCATCCAGAGCCAGATGCATTCGGAGCTTGGCAACAGCGATTTATTCCGCTCTTTTCTCTGTTTCTTGGGCAGACCCTGACCTCCAGTCGTCTGTTGCACAGCCTTGAAGCCGAGGTTAAAGAACGGACAAAACGCCTGGAACAGGTTCTCCAGGAGACCCGTCAACTCAAGCAACATTATCAGAACCTTTCCCTGGTTGACTCACTCACCGGCCTTTATAATCGGCGCTTTTTCTTTTCGGAAGGGAATATGGTGTTAGCACGAGCCGTGCGTTATCACCATATGGCAGCATTCATGATCCTTGATCTCGATGGGTTCAAGCGGATTAATGACGTTTACGGTCACGCTGTCGGTGACATGGTCCTCACGGATGTTGCCAAGGCCCTGCGCTGCCAGTTGCGCGATTCCGACATACTGGCCAGAATTGGTGGCGAGGAATTTGCGTTGATCCTTCCGGAGACCGGCGTGGTTGCTGCCGGCGAGCTTGGGGAGAGACTGCTGAAGGCTATCCGCAATTTGTGCTGGATGGTCGATGGCAGCGAATTGCGGACGACCATCAGTGGCGGCGCTGCGGCGTTGTCTTTGGACGAAGAGAGTACCGACTGGGCGAAGTATGCCCATGAAGACCTGCTTGAGATGCTTTTTTCCACCGCCGATCGGGCCATGTATAGCGCCAAAGAGAAAGGTGGAGATATGTTTATGAGCAGTTGCTTGTAACGATTGTGTGATAATATTCATTATGGTATGCTTCGGCTCCGCGTGTGGGGGGGTGGGCGCGATAAATACGGCGGCGGTTTTATTAACCTGTCGCCGTTTTTTGTAGACCGTCGCCCTATTAGTCGGCCCACTGCGGTACGGTGAACTGTCGACTTTCCTGAATTTTGCGAGGTGCCATAGTGAAAATACTGTCCCTTAACTGCTGGAGCCAGTCGGTCAACTACCATCTGTTCGACTGGCGGAACAAGGAAATCCTTGCCAAGGGCACGGTTGACCGGGTTGTGGTCGGCGATGCCATAGTTAATCATCAGGTAACCGGTCGCGGCGGCTGGCGGATTCCGGTCGATTGCCCTGATCATTTCAGTGCCATCGAAGTTATTTTGGGAATGTTGGTTTCGCCCGACTGGGGGGTACTAGACAGTCTGGATGAAATACGCGCGATCGGGCATCGGGTCGCTCATGGCGGTGAAAAGTTCACCCGTTCGGTCCTGATTGACGATGATGTGGTCGCGGCAATTCGCGAGGTCGAACATCTCGCTCCACTTCACAACGTACCCAACCTGGCCGGTATCGATGCCAGCCGGATCCTGCTTCCGAGGATTCCTCAGGCGGCCATTTTTGACACGGCATTTCATCAAAGCATGAGCAAACCCGCGTACATTTATCCGCTGCCCTACGAGTGGTATGAGCGCTACGGTGTCAGGCGCTACGGTTTTCATGGGGCGTCCCACCTGTTCATGGCCAAACGGGGAGCGGTACTGTTGGGCAAGGCGCCTGCGCAGACCAACCTGATCACCGCCCACTTGGGCAGCGGGGTTTCCCTGTGTGCGATCCGTGACGGTCTGTCGGTTGATACCAGCATGGGGATGACGCCTCTCGAGGGACCGATCATGGGTACCCGGTGCGGCGATATCGATGCGGGGATATCGCCGTTCATCATGCAGTCGGAGCATTTTTCTTCCAGAGACTATATGGCCATGCTCAATCAGAAAAGCGGGTTTTTCGGGATTACCGGAGGGCTGAGCGACCGGCAGCAGATTCAGGAGCATGCGGCGGCCGGCAACGATCAGTGTCAGTTGGCCCTGGATATGGAAGGGTACCGGCTTAAAAAGTATATCGGCGCCTACTGTGCGGCAATCGGCCGTTTGGATGCGCTGATTTTCTCGACCAATTACAGCCAGATGGGCTGGACGGTTCGAGAAAAGGCACTATCAGGGTTGGATTTTATGGGGATAACGCTGGATCGGGAAAAAAACCTGCGGGCCGACAAGGAGGAGGGGGAGATGCTTATCTCTTCGGAAAACTCAAAGGTTCGGGTCTATACGATGCCTGTTTCCGACGGCTTGGTCTTCGCTGAGGACGTGGTTGCTCTGATTGCCGGCACCTGCCGCGATCATATGCATCACGATTATTCCTTTGCCCGGCCTGATTTCGTCATGCCCTGGAAAGAGCGGGACTGAATAAAACCCAGCCTGAGCTTGCTCAGGCTGTTGTGGAGCTTTTCTGTACGGGGCTGATAACCCGCGCCTTGGCCATCAGGAAGAGAAACTTGAAGACTTCAAGTTCCAGCATGCTGGCCTTGTTACAGATTCCCTGAACTGTACGTTTGCCATCGATCAGCGACAGGATCAATTCCTGATGGCTGGTCATGCGGGCGTTATTCAGTTTTTTGCGGCTGCTTTCCTTGTATTCCATCACCGTATCCAGCGACGGAATTATCTTGCGCAATTCCCGCCACTCCCCCGCCTGATGGGCCGCTTCTTTGAGCAGTTCATCGATGCTTATCGCCAGGTCTTCGTCGGCCGGAATCGGGCATTTTTCTGTAAAATACTCAAAACTGCCGCGGGGAAAGAGAATCAGGGAAAAGATGATCTCCGTGGCCTGGGCACTGAGTGTTTTTTTCAACTCATCGTAACTCAGTTCGCAGGTTTCTAGCAGAACCTCACCGATACGTCGTGAAGGTTGGCGGGAGCAGATCTCCATAGCATGGTCGCGCTCCTGCTCGGAAATGAGCCCCTGGCGGATCAGGAGGTAGCCGAGCTTATTCATAAGAAAGCCGGATTTGGCCTGCTTGGCGCGGTTGACGGATGAAGCCGCGGCGATTTTCCCTTTGCGGAAGTAGATGCGTTTTTCATCCAGCTGCGTTTGCACCACCAGGGTTCCGGCTTTTCTTTGCCCGGAAACCAGCTTCAAGAGGGCGGGAACCTGTGAAGGGCCCAGTTCGCCCTTCATTCGCAGCGATGTTGTTTTCCCTGATCGGCGAGCCGAACGGGGAGAAGGGGAGGCTGTTTCCGGTGGCCCTTCAGCTAGCCCGTCGGTCGTAGCCGTGTTAAAGAACAACTGATAATCGGGAGCCTGGGACTGCGGTATGGTTTCTTTGTCATCAAGGGAAA
>JAQYWA010000176.1 GCA_030145265.1 Desulfuromonas sp.
CACGGAAAGGATTGCACCTGTGGACAGGGTTTGGTACTGTCTTCTTTGATCTGCTTATGTTTGAAGTCAGGGTAGGAACTTGCCATGCTGGAAGAACGGAAAAAAGCACTGCGAAACAGCTTGAAGGATTCGGACGAAGGAGTGCGCCAGGCGGCCGCCCAGGCTCTGGAGGCGCTTGAGTCCGCACTCGACCTGAGTTATGTTCTGGAGCTGCTCAAGGGAGGGGACCGCGGGCAGCGGGTCAAGGCGTTGTTTGCTCTCGAACGGATCAATTCGCCCGAGGTTTTTCCGCCGCTGCTTGCGGCACTGACCTTTCCCGATGCGGATATCCGGGCGACGGCGGTGCAGGTTCTGGGCAAGAAGAAAAACCTTAAGGTGCTTGGGAACCTGGTCAAATGTCTTTCCGATTCCCACCCGGCGGTCAGGGTGCATGCCGCCGAAGCTCTCGGTTGTTTCTCTGACCCGCGTCTGGTTCCCTACCTGGGGGCCGTGCTGGGGGAACAGGATGCCGAGCTGGTCAAGTCGGCGATCCGATCGTTGGGCGCGATCGGTTCCGGGGACGCGGAGGCGGCGCTGCTCCCGCTGCTGTCACACGAACAGCCAGAGGTTCGCAAGGAGGCCGCAGCCGCTCTCGGTCAACTGGGACTTTAACTCTCAGCTTTATTTATCTATAAAGCCGGTCCCTCGGGACCGGCTTTTTTATTTACACATTCCCGGTGATGTCTTTTGATTATTCGAAATAGTCCGTTATTTCGACCCCTTTGACAAAAGGGTCGACCTCGGCGACGATTCGTTTCGACTCACTGCCGACCAGATCCACCGGGATCGGCTCATCCAGTTTTTCTCCCGACGATGAAAAAATAATTTTCAGTTCCATGACATCCCTGTCCAGGTTGCCGACGCGGGTGACTACGCCGATTTCGTTGCTGTCGAGGCGAACCAGGCTGCCGACCGGATAGGGGCCGAGTGAATCGATCAGCTGCTTCAGTAGTTGAGGATGCAGGGCAGATCCTGACAACTTCTGCAGATTTTCGACGGCAACGCGGGGTGTCATCGGCCGCTGGTAGCAGCGCAGGGTGGTCATGGCATCGTAGATGTCGGCAATGGTCGTCATGTCGGATAAAATCGAAATCTTTTTGCCGCGGGCGTCGGCCGGATAGCCGCTGCGGTCGTAGCGCAGGTGATGCCCCAGGACGATGTCGAGGATCTCGCTGGGGATGTTATCCATTTTGCTCGCAATGTCCGAGCCCGAAGATGGATGTTTTTTGATCTCTTCGAATTCTTCGGCGGTCAAACGCCCCGGCTTGGTGATGATTCCCTTGTCGATGATCAGTTTTCCGATGTCGTGCAGCAGGGCGCCAAGGCCGAGGGTGCGAAGCTTGTCTTCGGGCAGGCCTGCGGCCTGTCCGACCGCCAGGGCGATGACCGACACGTTCACCGAATGGGTGAAGGTGTAATTGTCGTAATCCTTGAGCATCGACAGGGCCATCAGCGCATGGGGGTCGGCGAGGGTCGACTGGACCATGCTGTTGACCACGTTGTGCGCTTCTTTGGATGAAGGGATTTTGCCCAGGCGTACATCGTTAAAGATGTCGCTGACCACCTTGAGAGCGCGCTGGTAAATCTTGCGGGGGGGCTGGACCGTCTCCTGGTCGTCCTCGGGCTCGAGGGCTAGCAGGCGGATGTGACGCACCCCCCGGGTCGCGATGGCCTGAACCAGGCTTTGACCGGCCAGGTGTTTCTCCGAGAGCAGTTGGAAGAACCTCTGGATCTCTTCCGCGGTTAACCCAGAATGGAATTCGAAGCCCTCTAATTCCCTTTCCGTGAGCAGGTTACTGATTTCTTCGACGGCCGGTTCGTTGGCCACGAAGAGCTGATTCTCGAAAAACAGTGTTCCTTCGAGCAGTCCCATCTTGAGCTGCTGTTTTTCGCGGAACAGGACCAGGAAGTCTTGCTCGAGGTTCTGTGCCTGCTTTTTGATAGCCGGGTGGGCGGCGGGGTAGAGGCGCAGCCCCTTGTAGGCCCCGGAAATCCCGTAAATAATTTTTTTGAGCTGGTCAGGAGACATAAGCGGTCGTCTTTTCGATCCGGTTGAGAGCCAGTCGGGCGGCGCGGGCAACATGTTCGGAGCGGTCTTCCGTCGCTTTGTGCAGCAGGTTCAGGGCATCTGGCGAGCCGATTTTGCCGAGCGCCAGGGCTGCGGCCGCGCGCAGTTCGTCGTCCCGCGAGCCGAACCAGAAACGGCGCCGTTTTAAAATTGACTTGAGTTGGGGAATGGCATCGCTGGAGCCGATCTGACCCAGGGCATTGACGGCCTCTTTTTTTTCGTCGAGCCGGATGCCTTTGCCGTCCCGCTGGGTCGCCATTTTGAGCAGGGCCGGCAGGGCCGCGGTACATTTCAAAGCGCCGAGGGACAGAATCGTCTGTCGGCGCATTTCGCGATCTTCGCCGTCCAGAATATGCAGCAAGGTTCCTTCGGCGCTGCGGCCACCGATTTTGGTCAGGGCGCGGATGGTCTCCCGGCGCACCCGGATGTCTTCGTGGGCCAGCATCTGGACCAGGTGCGGAGTGGTCTGCTGATCACGAATTTCGCCCAGGATGCCAATGGCGTTGCGCACTACGAACCAGCGCGAGTCCTTGAGATATTCGATCAGTACCGGGCTGGCCGTGGCGCCGAGGTGGATCAGGGCGCTGCCGAGGATTTTGCGGGACTGGGAGTCCGTTTCTTCG
Organism: Desulfuromonas sp.; assembly: GCA_030145265.1. Lineage (GTDB taxonomy): Bacteria > Desulfobacterota > Desulfuromonadia > Desulfuromonadales > Trichloromonadaceae > Trichloromonas. The sequence goes on from JAQYWA010000176.1 coordinate 2,731, forward strand.
GCCAGGTGCTGAATCAGGTGTTTCTCGATTTTCCCCCGGAAGCAGGTGACCAGTGACAGCAGGCGCTCGCGGGATTCGCGGACATTGCTTTTCTGGCAGAGGGACAGCACCAGGAAATCAATCAATTCTTCTCGGGACAGCAGGGTCAGGGTCTCCTGGGACGCCTGGCGGCGGGTCAGGGAAAGCTGGCGGTCTGCCGTGTAGCGGCAAAGCAGCATCAGCGCCCGGATTACCAGCGGTCGGCCGGAGTCGGTCAGGTTCAGCAGGACCAGGGGCTCGACGTTCTTGGCCAGCATGCGGAAATGCTGGTCCGACTCGGTCTGCTCCATCTCCAGTAGCAGTTTTTCCAGATCTTGTTCTTCGTGATGTATGTCAACCGACTGCGGGGCCGTTTGTCCCTCGTCGGCGGTCGGGTCGTTTTCTTCAAGCTCCCGGCGCTGGGCTTCCCGTTCTTTTTTCTGTTCCAGTATGCAGGAGAGGTCGATTTCGTTGATCCAGATGGTCGATACGCAGGCCTCCTGGAGCAGGGCCTGGGCGCCTCCCAGTTGCTGGATTTCTGCAGGTTCTTTGGCCAGGCAGCGGGCGAATTTCCGCAGATCCCGCGAGGTCAGGTCAGGGAGAACCAGCAGGGTGCGCACATGGCGGGCAAATAGCTGGGTGGCGAAACTTTTCAGGACCAGGTTGCGGGAGCTCAAAGGGGTGTCGTCGAACTTAAAACTCTCTTTGTGTACGGAGAAGGCCACCGCCTCGCGGCCTATCAGCAGTGGTGCAAATTTGAGCAGCGTCTGTTCGACGGCTGTCTTGAGGGCCGGGTGGGCCGAGGGATAGAAACGGGTTGCTTTCAACAGGACGTCAAGTCCCCGCAGGGCCGATTCAAGATATTCCGATGTGAGAGTTCTGTTGGCCACGGTCTGGTTTTCTCCTGCGGATAGATTGATCTCAATCATACCAACCTAGCATAGTATTTTGCGGCCAAATTGTAAATGGGGTCAGTGCTTTTTAATCAGTGCCGAAATAGCCTTGAATTCCGGTCCGCGGCTGTGGCGGAGCATTTGGAACAGGGCCATTTCCACCGTCGTTACCGTCGCCCCGGCCAGGCTGGCGTTTTGCAGGGCGGTCAGGTAGTCGGTCTTGTTCTGGGAGCAGACCGCATTTCGGACCAGGTGCACCGGGTAGCCGTGCCCCAGCAGGTCGAGTAGGGTCTGGAATACGCAGACATGGGACTCCATGCCGACCAACAGTATCTGCTGTGCTTCCTGCCGTTTCAGGGCTTCAAGAAAGTCCGCTTCGCCGCAGCAGCTGAAGGAGGTCTTTTCGATTAAATCACCATCCGGGATTGGCGCCAGTTCGGGTATGGTATGTCCCAGCCCGGCCGGGTATTGTTCGGTGGTGATGACCGGCAGGTTCAGGGTCGCCGCAGCGTCGAGCAGGATGCGGATGTTCTTGGTCACCTTGGTGAAAATCTCCGGTCGCATGGCCGGGGTCAGTCGCTCCTGGACATCCACCACCACCAGCACCGTCCCTTTCCGTTCGAGCCAGAACTGCTTGCGCTTGTCGGTCATGGTTATTTCTCCTCATCGGTGAGTTCTTCGACGACGCAGAAGGCGCTGTCATGGGAGCCGTGGTCGGCGGCCAGGTACATCCCCTCAATGACTTGACTGAAATGTCTGCTGATCAGCTTGCGTTTCAGTTTCAGGGTCGGGGTGACCTCGTCCTTGGAAAAATCCGCCGACAGCAGGGTGAAGCGCTTGATCCTCTGGAACGGCGGCAGATTGTCCTGCAGCCGATTGAGGCGGTCGCGGATCAGCTCGAGGCTGCTGGGGTGGTTGACCAGATCGCAGGCATCGAGAAAATCGATCTTCAGGCTGCGGGCGTTTTTTTCGAGATTTTCCAGGTTCGGCACCAGCAGGGCGGTGAGGTAAGGCTTGCGGTCTCCGTAGACCAGGGCATTGGCAATAAACTTGTCGGTTTTGAACAGGTTTTCCAGCAGCTGGGGGGAAATGTTCTCGCCGCCGGCAGTGACAATCAGGTCTTTTTTGCGGTCGGTGATGGAGAGGTAGCCGTCCCGATCGAGTTCGCCGATGTCGCCGGTCTTGAACCAGCCGTCGACGAAGGCCTCGGCGGTTTCTTTCGGCCGGTTCCAGTACCCTTGGAATACCCCTGGGCCCCGGACCAGGATTTCGCCATCTTCGGCGATGCGCACCCTGGTGCCGGGAATCGTCGGTCCCAGTGTCCCTGGGCGCAGATGCCCGGGGTAGTTGGCGGTAATGACCGGTGCCGTTTCGGTCAGGCCGTAGCCTTCGTAAATCGGGATGCCGGCCGCCAGGAAAAATTCAGCGATCTCCTTGCTTAAGGGGGCGCCGCCGGAAACGAAGAAG
>JAQYWA010000177.1 GCA_030145265.1 Desulfuromonas sp.
CCCTCCGACGCCGGTGCCAGCAGGCTGCCGCCGAGGTCGTTGGAGAGGCCGATACCGCGGATTACGGCATAGATATGGTCGCCGTCGCGGACCGCGTCCTCGGTCCGCTTGAGCAGAAACATGCCGCTCCCTTCGCCGACCACCAGGCCATCGCCTTTCTGGTCAAAGGGCGAGCAGGTGCCGGAAGGGGAAGCGGCGTGCAGCTGAGAGAAGCCCATTTGGGTGTAGAGGGAATCGGGGCGGGACAGCCCGCCGGTGAGCATGGCGTCGGCGCGGCCGGCAGCCAGTTCATCGACGGCCAGTTTGATAGCGTACAGGGATGAGGCGCAGGCCGCGTCGAGGGTGAAGCTGGTACCGCCGAGACCGAGGGCGCGGGCCAGGAGCCCGGCAGGGAGGCCGGCGACGTAACGGTTTATCGGCTCGATATCTGAGTCGGCAGTGGGTTCGGCGCGACCGAGTAGTTTTTCTTCAAAAGTGCGGCCGAGAGTGTCGCGGGCTATGGCCGAGGCATATTCGCTCGGCAGGGCCAGGTTGCCAATGATGACGCCGACCCGGCTGCGGTCGAGGTTGCCGGTGTTGCCGTCGTTGAAGGCCTGTCGGCCGGAGTGCAGCAACAGCCGGAACATGGGGTCAAGAGAGCTGACGTAGTCCGGATCGATATCAAGACCGCTGAGGGCAAGGGCCGCCGCATCATCGTCGATGAAACACCCTTTTTTCGAATAAACCTTGTCCGGCGCCCCGACTTTGGGATCGTAGACCTCGTCCGGTTCCAGTAGCCAACGCCCTTCGGGGGGACGCCGCGAGGTGTTGATGTTGCCGGTGATGTTGTTCCAGAAGCGGTCGAGAGTCGGCGACATGGGAAAGATGCCGCCGACCCCGACGATGGCCACAGATTTTCCGTGCTTCATGCTCAGGCGGCTCCCTGCAGTTTATTACGCTGGAAGCTTTTGTTCAGCGCGGCGTCGATGACGCATTCGTAATCTTCGATGCGGGCGATTAACTGGCCGCTGGCCGGATCGACGAAATCGATGTTCGCGGTCGCCTTGCTCTGGCTCTGCTTGGTGACATGGATACGGATTTCACTCCCAGCGGCCGGGAAGCGGTCGGCGTACTGGCGGTAGCGTCCGGCGAAAACCGGCAAGGAGCCGGCTTCGTAGCGCTCGAAGCTCCACAGGATCATCATCTGGAACGAGCTATCGAGAGCCAGCGGGTCGGACAGCCAGGAGTTTCGCAACGGCTGGGTAATCCACTGGGTCGGCAGCGGAGCCGGTTTGACCTGGGCGGTCACGCCGTCGCCGGAACAGCCGTTCACCTCGCGGATGCCGTGGAAATCGGGGCCGTGGAAGAGCCGATCCGGCTGGTATATTTCATCCACCGAACGGGAGTAGGGTTCCAGTTCCAGAATGGCGGCCGCCGGTTTTGATTCGGGGAGCCGAGTGGCCAGTACCATTTTGGCGCGGGCGTGGATAAACATCTGGCCATTGCCGCTGTGCCCGGAAAGTTCGACCGGAACTACATGGAAATCACCGGATTTAAAGGCCTTCCCGGTCATGACCTGCAGCGAGCAGGTCTCATCAGGGCCGAGGGTGACACCTTTAAGGATGCGCAGGTCGTTGAAGCCGTGGAAGCGCAGTCCCGGATTGTTGTGGATTGCGCCGTGGGCCATCCACTCGATGATCATGGCCATCGGCAGGACCGCCTTGGTATCCATGACGTGGGACTTGAGAAAGGGATACTGGGCGACCGACAGATCCAGGTCAAAGGCCTTGGAAATATAGATATTGGCCGGCGGTTGGGCCTGGCTGTCGGCCTGGGCTGCCGCGCGGGTGCCGAGGATAACCAGTTCGACCGGGCCGCCCGGCGGTGTGGCGATTTCGCTGAGCAGGTAGTCAGCGCCAGCCTGAAGGCCGATCACCTCGACACCTTCCTGGGCAAAGAGTTTCTTCAGGGCCGGGGTCACCATGCCGCCGTCCCAGGGGCCCCAGTTGAGGGAGACCACCCGGCAGTTGGGACGCAATCGCGCCTGCTGTTGGGCGGTTTTGTTGAGCACCTCGTTGGCCACGGCGTAGTCGACTTGGCCGGTGCGGCCGAACCGGCCGGTGGAGGATGAGAACAGGACCATAAAGCGTAGGTCGTCTTCGCCCACGGCGTCGAGCAGGGTACGTAGCCCGTCGATTTTGGTCGAGTAGACCAGCTCGAACTGCTCGGCGGTTTTGTCGGTGATCAGGCGGTCGGCCAAAACGCCGGCGCCGTGGATCAGACCCTTGATCGGGCCGTTGCTGGACCGGATCTTGGCGACCACTTTTGCAACCGCCACCGGGTCACGCAGATCGACGGAGCGGTAGATCGCCTTGCCGCCGCCGCTGACGATGCGCTGCATGTTGCTGCGGATTTCCCGGCTGCAGAGGATGGCTTGGTATTGCTGCTCGACATCCTTGGGCTTCAGCGGTGTCGACGCCTGGCTGATCAGGGCTTTCTTGATGTCCGCCTCGGCTTGCAGGTCGCTCAGCCAGTTGGGCTCGGCTTCCGGGGCCGGGCTGCGGCCGAGCAGCAGCAGGGTGGCTTTGCTGGCAGCCGCCAGAGATACGGCAACTTCTGCGGTAACTCCGCGGGCGCCGCCGCTGATGACCACTACGTCGCCGGCGGCAACCGGCAGCTCCCGCAGGTCATCGGTGAGCGACGTATCGGTCAGCTTGAGGGTGTGTAACCCTGCACCGGAGATGCCGACCTCAAGTGGACCTTCGGTGAGGATTTCATCGATCAGAGCGGAGGCCGCGATGGCTGCGTCCTTCAAATCGGGGGCCAGGTCGATGGCCTTGCAGGAAACCTGCGGCCATTCGTGGCTGGCTGTTTTGCTCAGCCCGGCCAGACCGCCAGAAACCGGATCGGCCGGGGAGACGCCGGGAAGCAGGCCAAAACTGCCGTTGAGACGGGAAACTGTAGCCAGTACAGATTTGCCCTGATCGCCCGATTTTTTGAGTCCGGGGCCGGCGATCTGAAGAAGTCGGAAGGACTGCTTTAAAAAGCGGTCATCGGCCGGAGTCGCCGGGGGCAGCAGGATCAGTCCGCCGAGGTCCGAGGGGGCCGGGAGAAAATCCAGCTCGTCGAGAGAGACCCGTTTCGGCTGGTAGCCGAGCTGCTTGAGCCGTGCATCAACAGCGCGAGCAAGATCGGAGCCGTCATCGGATACCCAGATCGTGGCTCCGGCTGCCAGGGCCAGCTGCTGCCGATTGCCTTTGGCTTTGAGCGGGACGACCTTGACCAGCTTGCGCTCAATGCCACCGCCTGCTGGGGATTCGGTGTCTGCGGCTTCGATGGTCGCCACCGGAGCCGGGGCCCCCGAAACACTGGCAAGGAAATCAACGATCTGCGCCACGGTTTGCAGGGTGCCAAGATGTTCCGGTTTGATGGCCGGGGCGCCGGGAAGCTGTTCCTGCAGAGCCGAGAGGATTTCAACCCGCTTGATGGAGTCGATCCCCAGGTCGGAATCGAGGGCCATGTCGAGTTCGAGCATTTCCACCGGATAGCCGGTTTTGTCGGCGATCACCGCAAGAAGGGTGCTGGAAACGGTGTCGCGGTCGAAACGCTCGTGTGTTGCAACCTGAACCGGCGCTGTCGTCGTGGCACCGGTACAGAGGTGCTTGACGATTTGGCCAAGGGTCTGCAGAGCGCCAAGGTCGTCGGGTCGCACGGACGGGGCCTCGGGGAGGCGCTCCTGCAGCGCGGAGAGGATTTCGACCCGCTTGATGGAGTCGATGCCGAGATCGGAATCGAGGCTCATCTCCAGTTCGAGCATATCGACCGGATAGCCGGTCTTCTCAGCGATGACTTCAAGTAATATGGTCGCCACTTTGCCGCTGTTGAGTCCCGTTTGGGCAGCTACCGCGATTGTTGCTGCTGCGGCGGGCGCGGCGCTGGCCATGCCGGCGCTCAAATGACCCACAATCTGGCCGAGAGTCTGCAAGGCGCCGAGGTCGTCGGGCCGCACAGACGGAGCATCGGGGAGCCGTTCCTGCAGCGCGGAGAGAATTTCGACCCGCTTGATGGAATCGATCCCGAGGTCAGAATCGAGGCTCATTTCCAGTTCGAGCATGTCGACCGGATAGCCGGTCTTCTCGGCGATCACTTCGAGCAGCACTGAAGCCACCTTGCCGCTGTCGGCTGCCGACTGGGCACCGGTTGCTGCTGCTGCGGCAGCCGGTGCGGTGCTGGCCATGCCGGCATTCAGATGGCCCACGATCTGGCCGAGAGTCTGCAAGGCGCCAAGGTCGTCGGGCCGCACAGCCGGAGCCTCGGGGAGCCGCTCCTGCAATGCGGAGAGAATTTCGACCCGCTTGATGGAGTCGATCCCGAGGTCAGAATCGAGGCTCATTTCCAGTTCGAGCATGTCGACCGGGTAGCCGGTCTTCTCGGCGATGACTTCGAGCAGCACTGCCGCCACCTTGCCGCTGTCGACTGCCGACTGGGCACCGGTTGCTGCTGCTGCGGCAGCCGGTGCGCTGCTGGTCATGCCGGCATTCAGATGGCCCACGATCTGGCCGAGAGTCTGTAGGGCGCCGAGGTCGTCGGGCCGCACGGCCGGAGCCTCGGGGAGCCGTTCCTGCAGCGCGGAGAGGATTTCGACCCGTTTGATGGAGTCGATGCCCAGGTCAGAATCGAGACTCATCTCCAGTTCGAGCATATCGACCGGGTAGCCGGTCTTCTCGGCAATGACTTCAAGCAGTGCCGATGCGACCCGGCTGCTGTCGACTGCCGGTATGGCCGGTGTAGCGGGAGCCGGTACTGAAACCGTAGGAGCCGGTGGCGGTTGCACGGCAGGGGCGGCACTGGGCTGCTGGAGCGTCGGTGAAGATTGCAGAAATGTGGGCGCCGGAACCGGGTTGGCGGCCACGGGCGCGCCACTGAGCATTTGGCGCTGCTGCTCGATCAGGGTCATGAATGACCGGGTGGCATTTTCCTGTCCTTCGAGAAATTGCTGATGCAGGCGCGCGGTCTGTTCTTGAAGACTCTGCAGGGCCTGCATGCTCTGCTGGGTCAGGTTCAGGGCACTCTGCAGCGAGCCGGCCGCCATTTGATTGGTAGCCGGTATCATGGTGG
>JAQYWA010000663.1 GCA_030145265.1 Desulfuromonas sp.
GATTTTCTGTTCGCTAAATCCTTCTCGATCATGGTGCGCGGCGGCAGCCTGAAAATTCTTCAGGCCCTGTCCGATGCGACCACTATGATGGCTGAAGGCGAGGTGCTACAGCTGGTCAGTACCTGTGATCTCGATTTGGCAGAAGAACGCTATATCTCGGTAGTTCGAAACAAGACGGCCGTGCTGATCGCCGCTGCTTGCGAAGTCGGCGGCATGCTTGGCGAGGTCGGCGAAGAACAGGAAAGAGCCCTGCACGATTTCGGCATGGAGTTGGGTATCGCCTTCCAGTTCATGGACGATGCGCTGGATTACGTAGCGGAGCAGGCCGAATTCGGCAAGGCTACAGGGCATGACCTCGAAGAGGGCAAAGTGACCCTGCCGCTTATCCACACTTTGCGCCACTGTTCAGAGCAGGAGCGCGATCGTCTGGCTGAAATCGTTGAACTTGAAGCGTTGAGCGATGAAGACCTCGCCGATGTCGTTACCTTTATTGATCGTTATGACGGCATCGGCTACACTCGCCAGCGGGCCAGGGAACTGGTCGAAAATGCCAAAGGGCATCTTGCCGGTTTCCCCGACAGCATCGTAAAGGAAGCCTTGTTCGAACTTGCTGATTACGCGGTCAGCCGTCGTAAATAGTTATCGCTCTCAGCGATATCGCTTGTCGGGTTGCCGTGAAAAAACCTTCTCACACTGTGGGGAGGTTTTTTTTGTGCTGTACCTCGGCATAATTACTGTGTTTTTTTAGTCGATTGCAGGTTGGCCCGGGATTTGCTCAAGTGAGCACATGTTTGATTGACGCAACTTGTTGAGGGGGCATGACCGTGGATCCTGGAATTCTCATACACACAACAGAACTGAACATCGCCGGCCGTCAGTACGAGGTGGCGGTTTATCTGCGCTCGGATGGTTCACACATTGCCCGGACGATTTTCGCCCCCGGTGATATCATCATTCATGACGGGCCTTCCTTTGATGAAGTCCTAGCCAAACACCAGCGACTGCTCCCCCTGGCCATCGACTCCCGTCAGGTTCTCAG
>JAQYWA010000664.1 GCA_030145265.1 Desulfuromonas sp.
ATGGCTCAGCGCATCCTCGGCATGGGAGATGTCCTGTCGCTGATTGAAAAGGCCGAGTCGGTCATCAGTCAGGATGAGGCAGCCGCCATGGAACAGCGGATGCGCAAAGAAGGCTTCACCCTGGAAACCTTCCGTGATCAGCTGCAGTCGATCAAGAAAATGGGTTCCATGGAGTCGATGCTTAAGCTAATTCCCGGTGCCGGCAAGGCCCTCAAGCAGGCTAAGGGGATGCAGCTTCCAGATGATGAAATGAAGAAAATAGAAGCGATCATTAACTCGATGACCCGCCAGGAACGGCGCAATCACAAGATGATCAACGGATCGCGTCGGTTGCGCATCGCCAACGGCAGCGGCACCAAGGTGCAGGATGTTAATCAGCTGATCAAGCGGTTCACCGAAGCCCAGAAGATGATGAAGAAAATGCAGCAATTGGGACCCAAGGGGCTCAAAGGGCTGATGGGGCGGGGTGGCGGTCTGCCGTTTTAGACAGGACTTGGCAAATAAAGCCCGGGGACGTCGATTCCTTTGGGCGATTTTGTCGTTACGGATACACTTAATCTAATAAATCGTTAACGGGAAACCCGTTCGGAAACAAGCAGGAGGAAAAACAGATGGCAGTAAAAATCAGACTGGCTCGTGGTGGCGCAAAGAAGAAGCCCTTCTATCAAGTAGTAGTCGCCGATGAGCGGTGCCCGCGCGATGGCCGCTTTATTGAGAATCTCGGCCAGTACGATCCCAGGCAGGACCCGCCCATGGTCAGCCTGAAAGAAGACAAAACCCTGGAGTGGTTGAAGCTTGGCGCTCAGCCGACCGAGACCGTGCGTCAGATTCTGCGCAAGCAGGGAATCTGGGCAAAATACAAGCAGCCCGAGGGGGCATAGTTCTCATCCTGAGAACCGGATGGGGCTGTTTCGTTTTCTGTTTCAGAAGAGGGGTCGGGTGCAGCCTGTCTCCGAAGGACGGACTCCATGAAAGAACTCATCGAATTCATCGCGAAATCCCTGGTGGAGAATCCCGACGCGGTTACCATCTCGGAGGA
>JAQYWA010000178.1 GCA_030145265.1 Desulfuromonas sp.
CCTGTGGTGCAGCGTGCATTCCCTGCTGGCTGTCGATGCCATCAAGGAGCGGGTGTGCCGACGGCTGAAGGTTTCGTCCTCCTGTTATCGGCTGTTCTACAATGGTCTTGCGCTGCTGACCCTGGCCCCGGTGCTGTATTGGTCGTTTAACCTGCCTGGCTCCGATCTGCTAGTCTGGGGCGGTCCCTGGCGGTTGCTGCAGTGGTGTCTCTGGTTGGCTGCCGGCGGGCTGGCGTGGTCCGGTTTTCGGGTCTATCCTCTGGCTGAGTTTCTTGGTATCGACGGTCTGCGAAGACCCGTTTCGCCGCCGAAGGAGCAGACCCTGGTGACCGGGGGGGTGCTGGGGCTGGTTCGACATCCCTGGTATCTGGCCGTCCTGCTTGTGCTCTGGAGCCGAGACCTGAACGCCCCGGCCCTGGTGTCGGCGGTCATTCTTTCCGGATATCTGCTTATCGGGGCTATGCTTGAGGAACGGAGATTGCGACGACAGTTCGGCCGCTTGTACGCTGATTATTGTGCTCGCGTACCGATGCTGCTACCCTGGCGCTGGCTGTTCGCAAAAATGAATTCGACTTTTCGGCGGTGACGGGAAATGAAAAAGCAACCGGCTTGTGCAAATCGGCTTGATGCCGCCCATTTTCTCATTTAGTATAAAAAACACGACTTGGCTGGTTCCCTCCGAAACCTCTGGAAGGACCTGGCTCAGGTTCCATATGGAACGCGAAATTTTTTCAAAGCTAGGGAAATCAAACGGTTGCGCAGGGGTGTAGTGGTTTTCGCCATATAATCATGCGTACAGATTGCCCCGAAATTGCGAAAAAGGGTTGTTTTTGGGTGGAAAATATATCACCCCCGCGTCCAACCCGTAGCGGAGATTCAGCTTTGACTTACGACAATCGTACCGAACAACGACTGATTAACGAGATCATGGAACTTCTGGTCACTCATCATGGAGGGGGGATGAGCGAGCATGAACTCGACCAGGGGATTGACAGTCTGCACCGGGCCCTCCGGATTGCTGGCGACTCGCACGCGGGCGTTCTGCGCAAGTCGGGAGAACCCTATTTTTTTCACCCGCTTCGGGTGGCCCACATGGCGGCTCGTCACTGGATGGATTTCGCCTCGGTCAACGCCGCCATTCTGCACGATGTGGTTGAGGACACCCCGGTGACCCTGGGGGAGGTCGAGAAGGATTTCGGTGAAGAAGTGGCGCTGCTGGTCAACGGCCTGACCAAGGCGGCGGATGAAAAACTGAGCCGCGAGGCCCTCAAGGCTGAAACCTACCGCAAACAACTGCTGGTCGCCATCGAGGATATCCGGGTTTTATGTCTCAAGTTCTGGGACCGCATCGACAACCTGCAGACCATCGGTGCACTCAAGCCGGAAAAGCAGAGTCTGATTGCCGAAGAGACTCGATCCGTTTACGTCCCGCTGGCGAGCCATCTCGGCATGGGCTATGTCGCTTCCGAATTGGACGCGTTGTCCCTCAACATCTTGTATCCCCGCCGGGCGACATCCTACGCCCGTAAAGTGGCGGAACTGCGGCCGCGGCTGGAAGCGCCGCTGCGTAAAATACGATCGGAACTCAACAAAGAATTCGAGCATCACAAGCTTCCGGTGCTGCTCAAGGATCGCTGGCGGCCATTTTCCATTGCCGCCGCCAAAAGCATGAACCGGGGGTTTCCGACCCTGTACACGCTCGAAATTCAGGTCGATCGGACCATGGATGCCTACCTGGCCCTCGGCCTGCTGCATCGACTTTACCCGCCGATTCCCGGAAAACTGCGCGATCACCTCAACGTCACTTCCCAGTTCGGCTACCTTGCCCTCAAGACCACCGTGCAGGCCGGCGAACATCGCATGCGGGTCGAAATTACCACCCGCAAGCTGGCCCGCTTCAACGAGGGCGGAGTGCTGGCGCCGGGCTTCGAATTCCGCCGGGCCAATTTCGAAGGGTTGACGCGTTCGCTGCTCGAGGGAGAATCGGCGTTCGATACCGAAAGCCTGCGTTTGGCTTCCGCATCCATCCAAGTCTATACGCCTCTGGGCGAAACTCGATCTCTCCCCGAAGGAAGCAGTGCTCTCGACCTGGCTTTCGATATTCATGAAGAACTCGGCCTGCACGCTTTTCGGGCCAGGATCAATGGTCAAACCCGTCATTTGAAATCCCGCCTGATGGATGGCGACCAGGTTGGCATTGAACGGCATGACACCCCGCAGGTGCTGCCCAAGTGGCTGGAATGGGCGGTAACTCCCCGCGCCCGCAACAGCATCCGCCGCTACCTGCGTTCCCGCGTCAAGGACGGGCCGTCCAACGGCTCCTGATTTCATTTTCTTTTCGGTTGATTATTCTCATGCTCAGGATGCTTCTCCTCTGTTTGCTACTGCTGCTGACCGTTGCCCAGGCTTATGCCGAGGGCCAGGCCAGTGTCTTTGTCTACCATCGTTTTGGCGATTCCCGTTATCCGTCGACCAACATTTCGCTGGATACTTTTGCTGATCAGCTTGAACTGCTGCGGCAGAAGAACTATACCGTTCTGCCGCTTGGCGAAATCACGACCAGGCTCAGGGAGGGCCGGCCTCTGCCCCCGCGTTGCGCGGCGATTACCGTGGACGATGCCTACCGCACTTTTCTCACCGGGGCGATGCCGTTGCTGCGTCGTTACGGGTACCCGGCCACGTTGTTCGTCAGCACCGACTTGGTCGGCGGTAATGATTTTCTCAACTGGGATGATCTGCGATCACTGTCGGCGCAAGGGGTAGAAATCGGGAATCACTCGGCTTCGCACCCTTACCTGCTCAACCGCAACCGGGGCGAAACCGATAAGGCCTGGCTTGAGCGGATCCGGCTGGACATCCAGCGGACCAGTCAGGCATTGCAGCGTGAACTCGGCCGGGAGCCCCAACTGTTCGCCTATCCGTACGGCGAATATGCGCCGGAGATCGTCGAGGTGGTGCGCGAACTGGGCTTTGCCGGGGCGGCAGCGCAGCAATCGGGAGTCGTGTCTGCGGCGGCTGATCTGTTCATGCTGCCGCGTTTTCCGATGGGGGGAGTCTATGCCACTCTGACCGGATTCCGCGAGAAACTGGCCATGCAGCCTCTTGTCGTTCAGGTGGTTGACGGTCAAGGTCCAGTCGTGCGGAAAGACAATCCGCCTGAACTGGTTGTGGATATCCTGAGCAGCGAGGTTGACCTTGCGCAATTGCAGTGTTTTGTGCCGGGGCAGCAGGGATGTTCCCTGGTGGCCGACCCATCGGTGCCGGGGAGGTACCGGGTGCGAGCGCAGCAGTCGCTGGATGGTCGGCGCAGCAAATATACCCTGACGGCGCCGGGGAGCAGGGGGCAGGGGTGGTTCTGGTTCAGCCAGTTATGGGTTTTCCCGCAGCGCTGAAAGGCGCGAACTCGGCATGGTCGAGGAAAGCAGCCCCGAAGTGAAAACCGCACCTTCCTCGTCGGATAAGAGGTTCTGGCGGAAGATGACTGAGCCCAGGCGGTGCAGTCGGTTGCTGCGGATGATGGTTTGGATTTGTCTCACGTAATCTTCACCCCGCTCGGAATATCGGGTCAGGCCGGCGGCCAGATCGATTCCCCGCAGAGGCTGCCCTTCGGCTCTCATCCGGGCCCGAAGTTCCCGCAGGGACTTGTAGGCCCAGTGGGTGTTGAGGTTTTTCATGTAAGCGGCCACGGAGTCGTAGATCGACGAAAAACGCCGTAGTTCGTAAGATTGGCCTTCCGGTCGACCAGCGGGAATCATGCCGGTGCCGGGAATAAAGGTCCATTCGCCGAACAGGTTGTTGCCGAGACGAGCGAAGCGGGAGGTCCCGTAGGCTGACTCGGTGGCGGCCTGGGCCAACACCATGGAGGTCGGCAGGGTATCGACGCGCTTGAGGAGTTTTTCTCGAGCGTGCAGGTCTACCAGAGGGTTGCCCGAAACCTTATATTCGCCTGCGATGGCGGAAAGTTGCGCCTGTTCATTGACGGTCAGGAATTCCCCTTGGTCATGTCGTTTCAGCAGGCTGGCCAGGGTAGCTTTTTGCGTCCTGATTGCTTCGTTGGCGCGCAGGATGATTGGCAGCATGGAAAGGAAAAAAACAGTTTTCTTTTTTTGAACCTGGGAAATGCGGTGGAGATCGGCGGGGAGGGCTTCGAGAAAGATGGAGGGGATTCCGGCGTCCAGGGTTCCCCAGGCATAATTGTGGTTGGTAAAAAGTTCCTCGAGTTCCAGATGGCTGGTCGGTTGGTCGCTGAAGCACAACTGCGGTTCAGCCAGCGCGGCCGGTTGGGGGTCCATGGCGCTTCCGGTTGTCAAGGGGAGGAAGAGCAGGACCAGTAATAAGTTAAAAATGAGCATTTTCATGGTTGCAGTGCATGCCTTCCGATCAGGGAAAAACAGTTTTGAAGCCAGTTTTAAAGCAAATAAAGCCGTAAACCTTAACATGGATGAAATAAAATCTCAACCCCGGGTGGTGAAAGAGAGATCTAGATGAAATCGTTTCGCAGGGAATTATGGTTCGAGGTGCCGACCCGTCGTGGGTTCATCAATATCACGAACAGGGTCGAAGAATGTCTGGCCGAAAGCGGAATTGTTGAAGGTTTGTGTCTGGTCAACGCCATGCATATCACGGCATCGGTTTTCATTAATGATGACGAGGGCGGTCTGCATCAGGATTTTGATCGTTGGCTGGAACAACTCGCTCCTTTTGACCCTGCTGGATACGCCCATCACGGAACCGGGGAAGACAACGGCGATGCCCATCTGAAGCGGACGATTATGGGGCGCGAAGTGGTTGTTGCGGTGACCAATGGACGGTTGGATTTTGGCCCTTGGGAGCAGGTTTTCTACGGAGAGTTTGATGGACGGCGTCGCAAGCGGGTGCTGGTCAAAATCATCGGCGAATAACTACCGGACGGTTATGTTGTCTATGTGTATATATGCAGGCTCTGTTGTCAACAAATAGAACTGTCCGGTTTGTTAGCAAATGAATTGTCCGGTTTCTCCCTTATGTCGGTAGGGAAAGAAACGAACTGCTCGGTTAGTGGTTTTCCGCTTTTTTGAATATTTCAAGGAGCTGTCCTTTGTGGTC
>JAQYWA010000665.1 GCA_030145265.1 Desulfuromonas sp.
TAATAATTCTTTCCAGTTGTCAATATCTTCATCCTCTCGAACAAACTGAATTATCGATTGATCCGGCAATTTAGCAGAGTGGCCGATCTTCCACCCGGTATCGTTTGTAAATGACAACACCTCATTTTCTGCGGCTTGATTATTAGTCGTGCTGGTTGTTGACAATAACGGAAGCACCGTTTCCCTTGGCATGGTCACGACACTAAACGTCCCGCCCCTTTTTTTCTCTTCTATTTCCAGCCTGCAGCCACGCGGAAACCTATCAGGATTGTCGGTAAACACCGTGCTCCCTTCGGGTGTCACACAATGAAAAGTCGCAGCACCTGCGTACATTGAGAATAAACTGAAAAACAACAGCAAGCAGGGTATCCATCTGGGCATTCTCATGAATCCTTTCTCTCTCCTCGCCTTCGGTTTTAGCCAAAACCATCATCGCTGCACAGCTTTAACTATTGAGTAACCTTATAACTGCAGTGTGACGGATAGTCAACTGACGGCCCAATCCCCTTGACGACCCTAGAACCGTCCAACCAACCCCATACTCAGCCAGGGCCAGTAAGTGATGATCAGCACACACAGCAGCAGGATGAGCAGAAACGGCAGGGTGGCCCGGTAAAGGGAGAGGATCGGCTTTTCGAAACGGAAGCTGGCGATGAAGAGGTTGAGCCCGATCGGCGGGGTAAGATAGCCGATCTGCATGTTGGCAGGAAGATGACTCCGAGATGCAGAGGATCGACGTTGAAGCCGACCGACGGAGCGAGGGAACCGATCTGCATGTTGGCGAGAAAGATAATCCCCAGGGGATAGGGATAGGGATGGGCATCAACCTGCCGGACATTTTTCGCTACGGCAAGGACAACAACCAGACAATCGACCGCCGCTAAGGAGCCGGGGAGCCCGTTTCGGGGCTGCCGAAGAAGGCAGTCACCGTATCGTCAATCTGCTGTAACGCCTCAATCACCAGCTCTTCCAAATCCTCGGCATAGAGGCCCGTCAGCTTCCACGCTTCGTCGTCGAGGGCGGGCACAAGCTG
>JAQYWA010000666.1 GCA_030145265.1 Desulfuromonas sp.
TGATGACCGTGCCGAAGAAAAACAAGAAGAACATCTTCAATGGCCGCATCCTCGAAATGGAAGGCCTCGACATTAACGTCGAGCAGGCCTACGAGCTGACCGACGCCGCCGCCGAGCGCTCCGCCGCCGCTGGCTGCATCCAGCTCAAGGAAGAGGCTGTCTGCACCTACCTGCGCTCCAACGTGGCGCTGATGGAGAAGATGATCGAAGAGGGCTACCGCGACCCCGCGACTCTGCAGGGCCGCATCGACGCCGTCAACGAGTGGCTGAAAGCTCCCAAGCTGCTCAAGGCCGACGCCAACGCCGAGTACGCCGCAGTTATCGAGATCGATCTGTCCGAAATCACCGAGCCGATTTTGGCCTGCCCCAACGATCCCGATGACGTCAAGGTCCTCTCCGAAGTTCAGAACACCGTGATCAATGACATTTTCATCGGTAGCTGCATGACCAACATCGGTCACTTCCGCGCCGCCGCCAAGATCTGGGAAGGGCACAAGTTCAACCCCGAGGTCCGCACCTGGATCTGCCCCCCGACCCGGATGGACCAGGCCAAGCTCAAGGACGAGGCCTATTTCGCCATCTTCAACCAGGTCGGTGCCCGCATCGAAACCCCGGGCTGCTCTCTCTGCATGGGCAACCAGGCCCGCGTGCCCGACGGGGTGAACATGTTCTCCACCTCGACCCGTAACTTCGACGATCGCATCGGCACCGGTGCCCAGGTTTATCTCGGCTCCGCTGAACTCGGTGCGGTAACCGCGCTGCTCGGCAGACTGCCGACCCCTGCGGAGTTCCTGGCCGAGTACAAGGCCAAAGTCGAGCCGGTCAAAGAAGAAGTTTATCAGTATCTGCAGTTCGACGAGATGAAAGGCTTCGACATCATCTACAATCAGCGTACCCTGTAAATCGGTACGCCGCACAATGCCCCAACAAAAAGGCCGCTCCCGCAAGGGGGCGGCCTTTTTGCTTGGTGCGCCAGGCATGGCGCGTGGCGTGTAAACGCCATCCGGTTGGATGTGGTGTCCAACTGG
>JAQYWA010000667.1 GCA_030145265.1 Desulfuromonas sp.
GTTCGAGGTATTGCGCGAGCTCGGCTTCATTTTTCTCATGTTTATCGCCGGCATGGAGCTCGACATCGCCCGCGTGCTGCGCTCGCGCAAGGCGGTCTGGCTGACGCTGGTGCCGCTTACGTCATTTATCCTGACACCCTGCCTATTTGTTGCCATAGGCCAGCCGTTTTTTCTCGGCATCGCCGTCGCCCTGATTTCCGCCGGCATAGCTATCCCGGTCCTAAAGGAATCGGGGCTGATCGACCAGCCGATCGGCCAAACCATCGTTAACGTGGCCCTCATCGGCGAACTCTTCTCAATTCTCGCCCTGACCTTTCTGGACGCCTTTCACAAGCACGGGATCACCCTCGATGCCATGCTCGAACTCGGCAAGCTGGCGGCCCTGCTCGGTCTGGCCCTGCTGCTACTCAAACTCCTCTACCTGCTGGCCTGGTGGTTTCCCGACCGGGTCACCAAGGTCATGGAGAGCGAAGACCCCGTCGAAGAGGGAATCCGCGCCGTCGTTACCATTGCCTTTTTCGGCGCCGTGCTCGCCGTACTGGCCGGCGCCGAGGCAATTCTAGGATCGTTTCTGGCCGGCACCATCTTCAGCTACGTGTTCCGCAACCGGCATCGCTTCGAAGAAAAAATCAACGCCGTCGGATTCGGGTTCCTCATCCCCTTCTTCTTCGTCGGGGTCGGCTCCCAGCTCGACAAGAACCTGCTGACTTCGCCCGACGTCGTACTGCAAGCCCTTTTTCTCACCCTGATGATCCTGGTCAGCAACCTGGTCACCATCCCCATGCGCGGCCCTCTTGGGTTCGATCTGCGCGAGTCGATCTCCATGGCCCTGCTTTTGTCGGCCCCCCTCACCATGATCGTCGTCGCCGGCACCCTCGGCATGCGCATGGGGATGGTCAACGCAGAAACCAACGGCGCCCTGATCCTCACCGCCCTGCTCGCCAGCTTAATTTACCCTTCGCTGTTCCGGATGGTCGCGCGCGGCAAAGCCACGGAAACCATCAGAGTCACCAACACCTGAATACGT
>JAQYWA010000001.1 GCA_030145265.1 Desulfuromonas sp.
CTGCCCCCCTTTGACAAACGCCAGACCATGCTCTTTTCCGCCACACTGTCCCCGCGGGTCACTGAGTTGGCTTACGAATTCATGGACTTGGCCGAAAAGGTAGAAATCCTCCCCGAGCAGGTGACCGTCGAGAAGATCGAACAGGTTCTCTACCATGCCTCCCGGCGAGAGAAGTTTCCGCTACTGCTGGGGCTGCTTAAAAAGGATCCGGGTGCCGACCGGGTGCTGGTCTTTGTTAACACCAAGAGAGAAGCCGAGTACTTGGCCGATCGCCTCAAGGCCAACGAACTGCGGGCTGCCGTGATTTCCGGGGACATCGCCCAGAACAAGCGAATGCGCATCCTTGCGGATTTCAAGGAAGGGAAACTTACCTTTCTGGTGGCTACCGACGTGGCCTCCCGGGGGATTCATATCGATGGGGTGACCCATGTCATCAACTACGATCTCCCTCAGGATCCGGAGGATTATGTTCATCGCATCGGCCGCACAGCGCGGGCCGGCGCGGGCGGTAAGGCGATCAGTTTTGCTGACGAAGACCTGGTCTTTCATTTACCGGACATCGAGGAATACATCGGCCGCAAAATCCCCAGCCAGTTTCCCGAGGATGATGATTTTGTATGGAATTACAAGCGCAGCGCGCCCCGCAAGAAGGCGCCGGCCCACCCCAAACCTGCGCCCGGCGCCAGGGCCAAGAAACCGCCGCGCCGGCGCCGGCCATAATCGTTTCATGGGCAATGCTTCGCTGGACTGAGCGGGCGTCGTCAGCGAAGTTGTGATGCTGAAAAAGGCTGTAATTCTCATTCTTGTGCTCATCACCGTTTTCGGGGTGATGCTGTTAACGACCCGGTCGTCGACCTTCGTGGTGCAGAACTCCCAGTTGGTTGACCAAGACCTGGTGCGGGTCTGGCAGGTGCTGGCGGATGTGGAGCACTGGCCCGAATGGTGGCCCGGAGTCGAGATGGCTCGGCTCGGTACGATCTGGGCCGAGGGCGAACAACTGTCGCTGGTGCTCAAGGGGAATCCGGTCGATGGACCTGCGCAAATCGAACACTACCGGGTTGGTATGGAGCTGGCGTTCAGTCGCGAGGGGGTGCTCGGAAGCCGGGCCGGTACCTCCCTGAGACTCGAGCCGCAGCCAGGTGCTGTGTTGGTCACCGTGGAGTCGGTGGTCCTCGGTCCGCAGGCGTTTCTGGCGGGATTTACCGGACGCGAGGCCTTTGTTGCCTATCACCAGCGCCTGCTGGCCGGGCTCAGTGAGCGGGCTCTAAATAATGAGTTTATGGGGGTAAAAAAGGAGTATGAGGGTGGACGCTGAATTTACCAGGAATCTGGTTGATTGCCACAAGTGTCCCCGGCTGGTCAACTACCTGCAGACCCTGGCGCCCAAGGGACAACGAAGCCGGGATGATTACTGGAACCGCCCGGTGCCGGGTTTTGGCGATCCGGCCGCGCGGGTCTTGCTGGTCGGCTTGGCCCCCGGCGCTCACGGCGCCAATCGCACTGGTCGGCCGTTTACCGGCGACGGGGCCGGAGATTTTATGTATCCCCTGCTCTACCAGGCGGGGTTTGCCAACCAGCCCGAGGTGTCTCATGCCGATGATGGTTTGCGGTTGACTGATCTGTACATCAGCAATGCGGTCAAGTGCGTGCCGCCGGAGAATAAACCGACCGCCGCGGAGTTTGCCAATTGCCGGCCGTATCTGGCCAGTGAACTGGCCGGCTTGCCACAACTGCAGGTGGTGCTGACCCTTGGACAAGGGGCATTCACCAGCTGTTTGCGGCTGTTCAGGGACCAAGGGGTGATCTCTTCCCTGGGAGCCTTGCCTTTCGGGCACGGAGTAAGTTATCTCCTTGAAAACGGCCTGATGCTGGTCGCCAGCTATCACACCAGTCGATATAATGTCCAGACCCGGCGCATTGACGAGGCGATGTTCCTGAAACTACTGCAGCGGGTCCGGCGACTAGTGGCAGGAGAAAACGGTTGAAAAGGATAGATGCTTAGATTAAAGTAGCAGCGTTTGCCCTGGAGCAAAGGTAAGACCATGGGGCGGTGAGCCTTGGGCTGGCGTTGTGGCGGATGGCCGGGCTGGAGGTTCTCTAGGGTGTCCCGTTCACTGTTTATTCGTCAGCTACTGTCCGCTGACGAAAGGACCTGGCAGCTCTATTATTGCGGCACTATGGTTACCGAGTCATGCTGGCCGCTTGGTCGATGGTTGCTGTTGTCGCGGATTTCTTTTCTCCTCTGTAGGTTGCAGGTAGCCCGGTCGTCCCGGCGCTGTAGGCGCTGTAGGCGAACGAACTGGTCAAGCTGGAGGACGGCATGGCCAATAACCTTTTACACCGTAAGCTGTAGTTCGTCGCGGGACTTGTCGCTGAACTCGAAATTCTGGACAACTGTCCTATTAAACCCTGCGCGGCGGGGAAACGTTTATTTTTTGACTGTATTTCAACGCTGATCAAAAAAACATTACGAGGGATACATATGTCTTGGTTTACAAGGTCCAAAGCTCCGCTTGCGGCAGTCGAAACAAAAAAAGTCCAGATGCCCGAGGGCGTCTGGACTAAATGCAAGAACTGCAACGAAATCATTTATACCAAAGAAGTTGAACGCAACCTCAATGTCTGTCCCAAGTGTGATTACCATTTCCGCATTTCGGCCCGCGAACGGATCAGCCTAGTCATCGACCAGGGGACGTTCGCCGAAATGGACAGCGCCATGGAGTCGGTCGACTTTCTTGATTTCAAGGATACCAAGCGCTACAAGGACCGGATCAAGGCGGCGGTGAAGAAGAGCGGCAGTGACGCGGTGATCTGCGGCAAGGGCACCATTGAGGGGATGTCGGTGGTGGTCTCCGTGTTCGATTTCGGCTTCATGGGCGGCAGCATGGGCTCGGTAGTCGGTGAAAAAATCACCCGCGCCATCGAGGTGGCCCTGGAAAAAAACTGCCCAGTCATCATCTTTTCGTCTTCCGGCGGCGCCCGTATGCAGGAGAGCATTCTTTCCCTGATGCAGATGGCCAAGACCAGTGCGGCCTTGGCTAAACTGAAGAAGGCCGGTCTGCCATTTGTCTCGGTGCTTACCGATCCGACCACCGGCGGGGTTACCGCCAGTTTTGCCATGCTCGGCGACATCAATATGGCAGAACCCAAGGCGCTGATCGGTTTTGCCGGCCCGCGGGTGATTGAGCAGACTATTCGCCAGACCCTCCCCGAAGGTTTTCAGCGTTCCGAGTACCTGCTCGACCACGGTATGGTGGACATGATTGTTCCCCGCAAGGAAATGAAACAGCAACTTTCCCGGATCCTGCGGATTTTCACGAAAGGTTGACCGTGGATTTCCAGGAGAGTCTCGACTATCTTTACGGCCTCCAGAAATTCGGAATCAAGCTGGGTCTGGACAACATTCGAGGCCTGCTATCCCGCCTCGGTCAACCAGAGCGCAGTTACGGCGTCATCCATGTCGGCGGGACCAACGGCAAGGGCTCGGTCAGCGCCGGTCTGGCCCGTATCCTGCGGGAGGCCGGCTATCGGGTCGGCCTCTACACTTCTCCCCACCTGCATTTTTTTACCGAGCGTATTCAGGTTAATGGCGAGGCCATCAGCGAAGCGCAGGTGGCGTTGTACACCGATGAACTGCGCCTGCTGGCGGGTGAGGTCCCATCGACCTTTTTCGAATTCACCACGGCCATGGCGCTGCTCTATTTCAGGCGTCAGCGGGTAGATTTCGCTGTGATTGAAGTGGGGATGGGTGGACGGCTCGATGCGACCAACGCCATCGAGCGGCCCCGGGTCTCCGTGATCACTTCGGTCTGTCGGGACCACACCGGACACCTCGGCGCGGAGCTTCCGGCGATCGCGGCGGAAAAGGGCGGGATCATCAAGGACGGGGTTCCGCTTGTCGTCGGCCGCCAGTCACCGCAGGTTCTTGAGGTGCTGCTGGAACTGGCGCAGCGCCGGCAGGCGCCGGTGCGTTTGTATGGACTGGATTTTAGCCCGCGTCCCGATCCTGCTGGTTTTGCTTATGCCGGTGCCGAATTGCAGCTGGACGGCCTGCGGCCAGGTCTGGTCGGGACGCATCAGCACGAAAACCTGTCGTTGGCCCTGGCGGCTTCCGAGGAATTGCGCCGGCAGGGCGTACCCATTACGCCGGACGCCATGCGCGCTGGGATCGCGGCGGTCCGCTGGCCCGGTCGTCTCGAATGGTGGGCTGGTCGGCGCCGCGTTCTGCTCGATGGAGCCCACAACGAAGGGGGCGCCGGGGTGCTGGCTACTTATCTCGAAAGCTTGACAGTCAAAGGGGTGCGTTGGGTAGTTGGGCTCAAGGGAGACAAGGACCCGCTATCGATTCTTACACCATTGCTCCCGCAGGTGACGGCAGTCTATTGTACGGTTCCTCCGGTCGAGGAGGCGGTGTCGCCTGCTGTCCTGGTCGCCACGGCCGAGACGGCCGGTCGTTCCGCTCGCCTCTTCGCCTCGTGCCGGGAGGCCTTGGCCGCCGCTCTGGCGGATTGTGGGAAAGACGAGATTGTATTGGTGGCCGGCTCGTTGTTTCTGGTGGCCGCCGCCCGTGAATATTTGCTGAACGATGAATTTATTATCTCTGTGCAGGGGTGAGTGCAGAACCTCGCCCGCGTGTCGGAAGGATCTGTTTTGTGATGCGATTTAGGCTGATTGTTCTGCTGTTGGTGCTGTTCGGCTGGATTGCTCCGGCACAGGCGAAGGTTACTTTCGGGATTGTTCCCCAGGCCGCCGAACTCTTCCCCTCCGTGCCGCAGGCCCAGCGGTTCGCCTCTTATCTCGAAAAGCGCCTTGGTGAAGAAGTCAGTGTCCGGGTTTTTCAGCAGCCGGTGGAACTGCACGAATGGCTGAATCGGTACCGGGTGGTCGACATGGCTGTGCTCAAGGTCGACTATGTTCGCCAGCAGGCCGCCGGAGAGTTCCAGTTGCTGGCCACCGTCGTCCCTGAAGGCAGGGCTGCTGAAGAGTCTTCCGAACTGGTGGTGGCCCGACAGGGGGTTAAGCGAGGCTTGCGCAACCGGCTCGAGGTGGTGCTGACCGCCATGGGCGGCGACCCCGAGGGCCGCCAGATCTTGGTGGAAGTCGGCATCGCCCGGTTGCTGGGGGCCAAAGTCGCCATGCCGGTCGATCTGACCGTC
Organism: Desulfuromonas sp.; assembly: GCA_030145265.1. GTDB lineage: Bacteria > Desulfobacterota > Desulfuromonadia > Desulfuromonadales > Trichloromonadaceae > Trichloromonas. Next base: position 5,157 of record JAQYWA010000001.1, read on the forward strand.
CGTCCCGTTTCTGCTGTCCCCGAGCTGCAAAAATCAGTCCCGTCGTCCCCTGTCGTGTCGGGGGACGCTTATTCGATTCCTTCCGCTCGGACCCGCCTGCAGGTTCTTGCCGAAGTTGTGCCTCTGGCGGTGCCCGGTGAGCCGTCGGTTCCTGTTGCCGGCTCTCTGCCTGCTGAATCCGCGAAACCGGCGGCGGCGAAAACCGCTGACGGCGGACTCGATGATCTGGGCGCGCCTCTGCCCGTCAATATCGAGGCAGATGAGCTGGTGTACGATCAGGCCGCGATGGCATACCGGGCCACTGGCGATGTCCGGCTGCGGAAGGGGGCGCTGACGCTCGTTTCGGACCAGGTCTTTTACAATGACTCGACCGCCGAGGCCAGGGCCAGCGGCAACGTTCATCTCACCGAACCCTCCGGCGATCTCAGGTCCGCGCAACTCGAATACAACTTGGATTCTGGTCTTGGCCGTATTACCTCCGGCTCGGTGTTCATGAAAGAGCACAGCTTCCACCTGGTCGGCGCTGAGATTGAAAAACTGGGCGAGCAGACTTACCGGGTTGAGGACGGCACCTTCACCACCTGCGATGGCGACGTGCCGTCCTGGAAGTTTGGCGCCAGCCGGGTCGACGTCACCCTCGGCAAGTATGCTGCGGCCCGCAACGTCCTTTTCTACCTGCACGATATCCCGGTTCTGTATCTCCCCTATGTTGTTTTCCCGGTCAAGAACGAGCGGGAATCCGGTCTGCTGATGCCTCGTTTCGGCTATTCGGACAAGCGTGGGGCGGAACTGTCCCTGGCCTACTACCAGGTCATTGCTCGCAATCAGGACGCCACCTTTTTTATTGATTACCTTTCCGATTTCGGCACCGGTCAGGGGCTCGAATACCGCTATGTTTTCGGAGAAGACAACGAGGGAACCCTCAAGGGCTATTATGTCAACAACGTCCGCGACCAATACCTGCGGGACCAGATCAAGGAGGATCCTTCCCTCGCGGAGACGCTCGACGAGAGCGATCGCTATGCCGTTGAATGGAACCACCTGGGGACGCTACCCGGTGCCTGGCGTCTGAGCGCCGATGTCGAATACGTCAGCAACCGCGACTATTTCGAAGAATTCGGCGTGGAGGCCGAGGATTACAACAAGGATCAGACCGAGTCGGTGGTCTTCTTGAGCAGGGCCTGGCAGAATTCCATTCTGGCCGGTGAGCTGAACTATACTCAGGATCTGGAGGTGGACGACGACACCACCCTGCAGCGGCTTCCTGAAATCCGCTTTGACGCGCTGCGTCAGCGCATCGGCAAAACCCCCTTCTTCTACAGCCTCGGGACCTCTTATACCTACTTCTGGCGACAGGAGGAAGTCTATGCCAAGATCAAGGGGCATCGTCTGAACGTCCGCCCGGCGGTTTCGGCGTTCTTCACCACGCTGGACTGGCTCGAAATCGTCCCCGAGATCGGCTACCGCGAACGTGTCTACCAGACTTCCTCTGCCGGTCCCGGCTACGAAGATGAGGGGATCTACGATATTTCGACGCGCATCGGCACCAGTTTTTCCCGGGTTTACGACTCGGATCTCGGTTCTTACCAGAAGATTCGCCACAGCATCGACCCGGAGATCTATTATTCCTACATCCCCGAGGATGACCAGGACCATCTGCCGTACTTCGATGCCCTTGACCGAATCGAGCCGGAGAACCAGGTCACCTACTCTCTAACCAACCGCTTTACTGCCCGTCTCGAATCGGAGCAGGGGGAAGCGGAATATCGTGAATTCCTTTACCTGCGGCTGTCCCAGAGCTTCGACATTCGTCAATCGCGCCATGACCGGGAAGCTCTTGGCGGGGGGAAGCCCTTTTCCCCGATTCGGGGCGAGCTGATTTTTTCGCCGACCCGCGCGAGCTTTCTTGATCTCGATGCTCGTTACGATCCTTACGGCGGCTCCCTGCAAGCGTTCAACGTCCATAGCGGCCTGAAGGACAGGGCGGACAACTCGTTGTCTTTTGATTATCGCTACACCAAGGATAGCAACGAGTATCTAGCTGGAAATGTTGATCTGGCTTGGCTGGCGCCGGTCTATCTTGGGTATCAACACCGCTACGATTTTACCGACCGCATCACGCTCGAGCAGGTTTTTGACATTGAATACCGGGCCCAGTGTTGGAGTCTTTTCCTGACCCTGCGGGACCGCCTCGAAGACAAGGAGTACATGCTGACCTTTGCTTTGTCCGGCATCGGCAATGTGTTTCGGATGGGCGGGGGGCTTGGCAGTAGCGGCGGGGATGGGCAATAGGTTTTCCCCAATCTGTAGACTTTATTTAAAGCCGGCTGCCGCCGGCTTTTTTTTTGCTGTTATTTTGCGTTGACATGAAAACATAGATTCTGTTAATAAATGAAAACAAATGTGGCCGTTCTACGTGGCGGCGGCGAGACGGTTTGGGTTCACTGCGTTGACAGAAAGGAGCAAGGGGGTCGCACTGGTATGCCGTGTTCGTATTTAACAATGATGCAGGAGGGAAAAAAATGATGAAAAAAATGTTTTGCCTAGGTACAATCGTATTGTTCTTGGCCTTGAGCGTTCCGGCCCAGGTTACTGTCGCGGCGGAGCAGGGTGTGGCGACGGCGCAAAGCCTGGTCAACATCAATTCCGCAACGCTGACAGAGCTGCAAGTTCTCCCCGGTATTGGGCCGGTATCGGCCCAGCGGATCATCGACTACCGCAGTGAGCGGGGCCCGTTCTCTACCATCGAACAGTTGGTCGAGGTGAAGGGGATCGGGGAGAAATCTCTGGATAAGATTCGGCCGCTGGTTTCAACGAACTGATATCCTTTCCCTGCCGTACCCGTCCCCGGGCCGGGTACGGCAGGTTTATTATCGACGCGTCTCAGGAGATCATGATGTCAGTGCCCGAATCGGCAGCTAAATCCATTTGGCTGCCCCTCGTCCCAGGTGTGCTTTTACTGGCCGTGCTGGGCGCCGCAGTCTTTGGAGACAAGGGGATTCTTTGCGCGGTCAAGTCAAATCAGCAGAAAGAGCTGTTGCAACAGCAGGTTCATACCCTAGAGCTGGCCAACCAGGACCTGCGCAAAGAAATCGAATCACTGCGCTCCGATCCCCGTTATCTCGAAGCCATTTCCCGCAAGGAACTGGGAATGGTTCGGCAAGATGAATTGGTTTACCAGTTCAGGTCGCCGAACGAGAACATCGGCCGGATTCCTGCCGGCGAGACTTCAATCGAGCGGGCGGAACCCGACCGATGATCATCGCCGGTTCCCTCCCACCCCGAAAAACACCTGACATCTTTTCTTTCCGACCCTGCCTGGCACGCGATTCCTAATACACGTACATTTCTTGACAGTAGCCTGCCTGTGGGGCTACGATACACTTCTCTGCAGGCCAACCGGTTGGGAGCTCTCTGATGACTCACGACGTTCGCAAAATCTGTCCTCTTTGCGCTTGGCGGGCCAATTGCGTCAAGCGGTATTCCCGTGGCAACGACAGTACTTTGCACTGCCCCGATTTCAGCGAAGACGTGCTACTGAGCAAACAGTTGAAAGAGTGCGGCGCATCCGGAAGGGATGATGAAACATCCGGGTAACCAGTCGATAATCTGATGGCCTGCGTCGGTTTCGCACTAAACGCAGGCAGTCGAGATGGCGCCCGTTGTCATGACTGTTATACTCACCAGTAGGCTGGGTGCCGGTAACGATAGCAGTTGTCTGTGCCCGTTACACAGTTCGCTGCCGGATCATACTTATTTGTGGAGGGTTCATGGTTCAACAGGTCAAGTCACGCACCCAGCGGCGTATGGAGAAAAAACAGGCAATTTTGCTGGTCGTTCTTCTGCTCGGCATTTCGCTGGTCAGTTTTTTTCTCGGAATCATGATTGGTCGCAACGGGCCAACTCCAGCCGTGGTCAGCAAGGAGACGGTCACTAAACCTCTGCCGGTGGCCCCTAACCCGCCGGTGCCAGCGAAGGCAGAGATGCCAGCCGTGCCCGAACCGGCACCGAAAAAGGAGGCTTTGACCTTCTACGATGCGTTGCCTAAGGGCGAACAGCCTCCGCTTGGCAGCGGTATCAACCTGCCGTCCGAAGCCAAGACCTCGCCGAAGTCGGAAGCCCAGCCTGGCGAGGCTGCGCCGATGGTTGCTGCCCCGCCTGCGCCCGTCAAGGCTGCGGCGCCGCCCCTGCCCAAGACGGTTTCGCAGGGGGCATACGTGGTGCAAGTGGCTTCGTTCAAGCAGTTGCCCGATGCCATCAGTTTGCGCGACCGGCTGGTGAAAAAAGGCTACGCCGTGTTTACCCAGGAAGCTGACCTCGGCGACAAGGGGGTATGGTACCGGGTCATGGTTGGCCCGTATGCTGGTAGCGCGGCGGCCGGACAGGCGGCGGAACACCTGGAGATCAAAGAGAAGCTGGCCGGGATCGTCAAAAAGCAGTGATTTTCCGAGGTCAGCAGGTTGGTTGAAAAAAATGCAGTTTTTCCCTTGACTTCTTTTCGCGATCTCGGTAAAGTCCCGTTTCCGTGACGCGGGGTGGAGCAGTCTGGTAGCTCGTCGGGCTCATAACCCGAAGGTCGGAGGTTCAAATCCTTCCCCCGCAACCAAAACAGAAAGGCCTTCCCGTCGGGGAGGTTTGTTATAAATGTCTCGGCGGTGTAGCTCAGTTGGTTAGAGCATGCGGCTCATATCCGCAGTGTCCGGAGTTCGAATCTCTGCACCGCCACCATCTCCAAAGAAGCCCCCTCCATGTCTTGGAGGGGGTTTCTGCTTTTGTGGATCTGGAGAGTGCCGATGGATGATGAATTTATTCGGGTGGTCCGGGAAAACCGCCTGGTCGCCGCCGGGGATAGGGTCCTGGTCGCCGTGTCAGGCGGCCCTGATTCGGTTGCCTTGCTGGCCCTGCTGCAGCGTAGCGCTTTGGCGCTGGGAATTGCCGTGACGGCGGCCCATCTTGACCACCGGATGCGTCGGGAAAGCGCGGATGATGCGCGATTTGTTGCGCGGCTCTGTGCCAAAATGGGGGTTGAGTTGGTAACCGGTTCGGCCGATGTCCCTGTTCTCGCCCGTGCCGTCGGCGAAGGCCTGGAGGCGGCAGCCCGGCGGGCCCGGCGCCAGTTTCTGCAGGAAACCGCCGATGCCCGGGGTTGTGCGGTTATTGCCCTGGGCCATCACCGGGGGGATCAGGCGGAAACCTTTTTGCATCGATTGCTGCGCGGCGCGGGGACTTCCGGGCTGGCGGCCATGGCCATGAAAAGCGACCGTTTCGTCAGGCCGCTGTTGCCGTTCAGCCGGACCCGATTGCTGAAGTTCCTGGCGGCGAACGGGTTGCCCTGTGTGGAAGATGCCAGCAACCTTGATCCTCGATTCACTCGCAACCGGATCCGTCACAGCCTGCTCCCCCTGATGCGCTCATTCAATCCCCGCATCGACGAACACTTGACCGCCCTTAGTCGACGTTTTTCCGTGGAGGAGGATTTCTGGCGACAGCAGGAGGATCGGTCCCTTGCCGAGATCGCCTGCACGGATGGCGACGGCATGGTCCTCGACTGTCCGAAGCTCCTGGCGCTCCATCCGGCCCTTCGAGCAAGGGTCCTGCGTCGGGCCCTCGAGCAAGTGCGCGGAGATCTCCTGGAAATTGCCTCTGGCCACCTGGCGGCCATCGATTCTCTGCTGCACGGCGAGCGACCCCAGGGCGAATTGCACCTCCCCAGGGCCTGGGTCGGTCGCCGCTACGAGCGTCTGCAATTGCGCCCCGGAGCGCCTGTGCCATCCGAGCCGTTTTTGATTGAGGTTGCTGGTCCCGGCCGGTTTTCATTGCCGGGCGGCGGCGTGATTGAAGTGTCGCTTGTGGATCAGGCCGGTCAGGAGGGGATTGGCGTGGCAGAGTTTGACGCTGCTGCCATCGGGTTTCCCCTGCAGCTCAGGAATTTTCGGCCGGGGGATCGGTTTCGCCCGGCCGGTAGCGCCGGGGCGAAAAAGCTCAAAGATTTCTTCATTGACCGCCGAGTCGAGAAAGAAGAGCGTCGGCGGTTGCCGCTGCTGGTGGGGCCTGAAATCCTCTGGCTGGCCGGGCTCCGGCGCTGTGAGGGGTATCGTCCTGCAGCTGGCTGTCGACGGGTTGTCCGCATCGTCTATACTGATTCGTATATTTAGACAATTGGGTTGTGGAATCGCAGGGCTTATGGTAGGTTTCTCTTTGTATTTTCGGAGTGGTTCATCCGTCTTCTTACGGATGCTTTGACTGGAATAAATAGGTGCTTAGGGGGTACTGTGAATCAGTTCTATAAAAATCTTGCACTCTGGCTGGTTATCTCCTTGGTTATGATCCTGCTTTTCAACATGATGACGCAGAAAGACCAAGAGCAGAAGCCGATTACTTATACGGCATTTCTCGCTGCCGTTGACGAGGGGCGGGTTCGTGAAGTAACCGTGCAGGGCTCCAATATCGAGGGCAAATATCAGGACGATGTCCTGTTCAAGACTTTCGCCCCTGACGATCCATCGATGATTGAACAGCTCCGGGCCAAGGGGGTAGAGATCCAGGCCCGTCCGGCCGAGGATCGCAGCTTCTGGTTTACCCTGATGGTTTCCTGGGGGCCGATTCTGCTGCTGATCGCGGTTTGGGTCTTTTTCATGCGGCAGATGCAGTCGGGCGGCGGCAAGGCGATGAGTTTCGGCAAAAGCAAGGCCAAGTTGCTGACCGACAACCAGGCCCAGGTCACTTTCAAGGACGTGGCTGGGATTGATGAAGCCAAGGATGAGCTCGAGGAAATTGTCTCCTTTCTGAAAGAACCGAAGAAGTTTTCCCGCCTTGGCGGGAAGATTCCCAAGGGGGTCCTGCTGATGGGTGCTCCCGGTACAGGTAAAACCCTGCTGGCCCGAGCTATCGCCGGCGAGGCCGGGGTGCCGTTCTTCTCTATCTCCGGTTCCGATTTTGTCGAGATGTTCGTCGGTGTCGGCGCCAGTCGAGTCCGTGACCTCTTTGTTCAAGGGAAGAAGAATGCCCCCTGTATCATCTTTATCGATGAAATCGACGCCGTCGGTCGTCATCGCGGTGCCGGGTTGGGTGGCGGTCACGACGAGCGGGAGCAGACCCTGAATCAGTTGCTGGTCGAGATGGACGGTTTCGAGTCGAACGAAGGGGTTATCTTGATCGCCGCAACCAACCGCCCGGACGTCCTCGATCCGGCTCTGTTGCGACCGGGACGCTTCGATCGCCAAGTGGTGGTGCCTCGGCCCGATGTCAAGGGACGGCTGAAAATCCTCAACGTTCATGCCCGCAAGGTTCCGCTCAATCCCGATGTGGAGATGGAAGTGCTGGCCAAGGGAACTCCGGGTTTCTCCGGCGCCGATCTGGCCAACTTGATTAACGAGGCGGCCCTGCTGGCGGCTCGTGCCAACAAGGATCAGGTCAGCCGGGACGATCTAGAGTCCGCCAAGGACAAGGTCATGATGGGGGCCGAGCGCCGCTCGATGGTTATTACCGAAGAAGAGAAGAAGGTAACCGCCTATCACGAGGCCGGCCATGCCCTGGTGGCACTCTTTATCCCCGGCGCTGACCCGGTGCACAAGGTCTCCATCATCCCCCGCGGGCGGGCGATGGGCGTAACCATGTATCTGCCTGCGGAAGAAAAGTATAACGAGACCCGCGACGGTCTGCATATCCGCATCTGTACCCTGCTTGGCGGTCGGGTGGCTGAGGAGATTGTCTTCTCGAGCATCACCACTGGCGCCAGTAACGATATCGAACGAGCCACCGCTATCGCTCGCAAGATGGTCTGTGAGTGGGGTATGAGCGAGAAACTCGGTCCTCTGGCCTACGGCGAAAAAGAGGGCGAAGTCTTCCTCGGTCGCGACATGGGGCACATGAAAAACTACAGCGAGGCGACCGCTCTCGAGATCGACAGCGAGATTACGCGCATCGTCAAGGATAACTACGAGCGCACTAACGCGATTTTGAAGGACAATCGATCGGCGCTGGTCACCGTGGCCGAGGCTCTGCTTGAGCGAGAAAACCTCGATGGTGCGGAAATCCGCAAGATGGTTTTCGGTGAGGAAGGCGCAGCCCCTGCCGCTGCCCAAGGTGAAACCGTGGCGCCGGGCACAGGTCCCTGCCTGGAAGACGCGGCCACGCCCGCCGAATAATGCCGTTTCTGCCGCGCCTGCTTCATGTTGAAACCGAGGTCGAGGCCCGTCGCGAAATTCTGAGCGTTGGGGCCGATCCGATCGGGGCCGAGCGCATGGCGGCAAAAATGATCCGCCGGTTGGTCAAGCTGTCCAGGGTGGCCTGCCGGGCGGCGAATATTCTCAAGCAGGAAATGCTCGCCGTCGGCGGCGATGCCGCCGTGGCCCGCGGCAGCGTTGCCTGTTCGATCCCCGAAACCGACGTTATCCTGATCGGCTCTCTGAAGCAGTTGCGGCAGCTTGCGGATCGCCTCAGCTGCCAGCCTTTCGGGTTGCGGGAGTTGGCCGCCGAGTTACAGGGCCTGCTGGACCGGCTAGACCAGATTCCGGCTTACCTTGCCGGTCGCAGCTGTCACCTCTCTCTCGACCGGCCCCGGATCATGGGCATCCTGAACGTTACTCCTGATTCCTTTTCCGATGGCGGTCGTTATGCCTCCCTGCAGACGGCTCTGAAAAAAGGCCGGGAGTTAGCGCGGGAGGGGGCCGACATCATCGATGTCGGCGGCGAAAGCACCCGTCCAGGGGCGCCGCAGGTTTCGGCTCAAGAAGAAATCGATAGGGTGGTGCCGGTAATCGAAGCGCTGAGCCAGGAGGTTTCCTGTCCGCTGTCAGTCGATACCACCAAAAGCGCAGTGGCCGCTGCGGCAATCGCCGCAGGGGCCGATTTTGTCAACGATATCAGCGGTCTGCAGTTTGATCCCGCGATGGCGGTGGTGGCCGGCGCTACCGGCGCCGGGCTGTTTCTGATGCATACTCGCGGGCGTCCCGAAACCATGCAGGCCGACACCTGCTACCAGGACCTGCTTGCCGAAGTGTTCGAATATCTGCGTGACAGTATCGCTATGGCCGAACAGGCCGGGGTCAAACGGGATCGGCTGGCGATTGATCCGGGGATCGGTTTTGGCAAAAGTGCCGAGGCGAACCTTGAAATCCTGCGGCGGATTGGCGAATTTCACTCCCTCGGCTGTCCTATCCTGCTGGGGACCTCCCGCAAGGGTTTTATTGGCAAGATCCTGGGGCAGCAGAACCCCGCCGAGCGGCTTTTCGGCACCCTGGCTACGGTGGCTCTCGGGGTGCAGCAGGGCGCAATGATTCACCGGGTGCATGATGTCGCTCCGGCTAGGGACGTGGCGATGATGGCTTGGGCTGTTCGGGCCGCAGGCTGCGAATAGGAAACGATTTCAATTGAGCGGTGTGTGATGAGCGGGTTATTCGAAGGGCTGAAAAACTTCAGGTGGTTGCTTGACCTGCTCGATATCGGCTTGGTCGCCTTTATCATTTACCGCATCATGCTCCTTATCAAGGGGACCCGCGCCGTCCAGATGCTTCTTGGCCTGGCGGTCATTCTCGCCGTTTACGTCTCTTCGCAGGTCAGCGGGCTGTACACGCTGCACTGGATTCTCGACAATTTCCTCTCTTCGATCATTCTGGTCATTGTTGTTCTGTTTCAGAACGATATCCGCCGGGCGCTGATTCATGTCGGGCGCAATCCCTTTTTTGCCGATATCTCCTACAAGGAAGAGACCGAGATCATTGATGAGCTGGTCAAGGCCAGCGTCAACATGGCCAGCAAGCGCATCGGTGCCTTGATCGTCATCGAGCGTGAAACCGGACTGAAGGACTTTCTCGAGGTCGGCGTCGAGGTCGATGCCAAGGTTTCCAGTGACCTGATCAACTCGATTTTTCTCCCCTATTCACCCATTCATGACGGCGCCGTCGTGCTGCAGCAAGGGCGTCTCAAGCGGGCCGGCTGTTTCCTTCCTTTGTCGCAGAACCCGGATATCAGCAAGACTCTGGGGACTCGCCACCGCGCCGCCATTGGCCTGACAGAACTGGTCGATGCGGTGGCCATCGTTGTTTCGGAGGAAACCGGCAAGGTTTCCGTGGTGGTCGGCGGCAGGATCACCCGCGATCTCGATTCCACCTCGCTCAAGCGCGTGCTGACCCGGCTGTTCGAACCCCGTGTCGGCAAGGCCAAGAAGAAACGGTAGCCCATGTTCAAGCGGTTGACGGAAAATTTGTTCTTGAAGCTGTTGTCACTGGTTTTTGCCTTGGTCCTGTGGTTTTTTGTCATGGGGGAGCAGAAGCAGGAGGTTTCCTACGCCGTTCCCCTGATTCTGAAGAATGTGCCGGCCGGACAGATGGTGGCCAACGCGGTTCCGAGCCAGGTTGATGTGCGCATCAGCGGCCCGCGGACCTTGCTGATGAACCTGCAACCCAAGGACATCAGCATCGCCGTCGACCTCAAGGGGCTGGAACCAGGCCTCAGTTCCTTCAAGCGCCTCGAAGAGCGTTTCAACCTGCCGAGCGCCCTCAAGGTGACCCGGCTTTCGCCATCCTTCGTCGATGTCAAGCTGGAGCGGATAAAGACCAAAATGGTGCCGGTCAAGGCCATCGTCGCCGGTACCCCGGCTGAAGGTTTCAAGTTCGAGTCGATCCGTTTCAAGCCGACTGAGGTGGCCGTGGAAGGGGCGGAAGGCGAGCTCAAGGATGTCAGCCAGGTCGAAACCGATCCGATCGACATCGAAGGCGTGCAGGATCGTTTCACCCTGATCGTTCCGATCAATTACCGGGGCAAGTTCACGACCCTGAAAGAAGATAAAACCGTTGAAGTACAGGTGATCATTTCCAAACTGCCGGAACCTGAACCGGAATCGCCTGCCGGAGTGAAAAAAAACATCGTACCGAAACCAGGAGTCGCTCAATGACTAAGAAGCTTTTCGGCACCGACGGGGTGCGCGGGGTGGCTAACATTGATCCCATGACCACCGAGATTGCCATGCAGTTGGGTCGTGCCGCGGCCTATATATGCAAAGACAAGGATGAACAACGCCGGCACCGGATCGTCATCGGTAAGGACACCCGTCTGTCCGGCTACATGATCGAAAACGCCTTGGCGGCGGGAATCTGCTCGATGGGGGTCGATGTTTTGCTGGTTGGACCGCTGCCGACTCCCGGCATCGCCTTTATCACTTCCTCGATGCGGGCCGACGCCGGGGTGGTGATCTCGGCGTCGCACAACCCCTATCAGGATAACGGCATCAAGTTCTTTTCACGCACCGGTTTCAAACTCCCTGACGAGACCGAACTGAAGATCGAGGATCTGATTTTTTCCAAAAAAATCGACTCCCTGCGGCCGATTGCCTCAGAGGTTGGCAAGGCTTTCCGCATCGACGATGCGAAAGGTCGCTACGTGGTCTTTTTGAAGAATTCCTTTCCCAAGGAACTGGATCTCAAGGGGCTGCGGATCGTTCTCGACTGCGCCAACGGTGCCGCCTACAAGGTGGCGCCGGCGGTTCTCGAAGAGCTCGGTGCCGAGGTCATCTCGCTGGGGGTCTCGCCCAATGGCACCAACATCAATGCTGACTGCGGCTCTCTGCACCCGCAGATTCTCGCCGACGCGGTGATCGAGAACCGGGCCCATCTCGGGATTGCCCTCGATGGCGACGCCGACCGGGTGATTTTTGTCGATGAGTTTGGCCACGAAGTAGACGGCGACCACATCATGGCGATCTGTGCTACGGACATGCTGGCCAAGGGACAGTTGGAGAAAAATACCCTGGTGGCTACGGTGATGAGTAATATGGGGCTGGACATCGCCCTGAAAAAAGCCGGCGGCAAGGTCGTTAAGACCGCCGTTGGCGACCGCTACGTGGTTGAGGAGATGCGTCGCCACGGCTACAACCTCGGTGGCGAGCAGTCCGGACACATGATCTTCCTTGACCACAGCACCACCGGGGACGGCATGGTGTCGGCGCTGCAGGTGCTGGCTATCATGCAGCGTACCGGGAAAACCCTCTCCGAGCTGGCCGAGGTGATGATCGCCCTACCGCAGGTGCTGCTCAATGTTCGGGTCACGGAGCGCCAGGATGTCAGCACGGTGGCCCCGGTGCAGAAGGCGATTGACGACGCCGAAACGAAACTCGAGGGCAACGGTCGCGTGCTGATACGCTATTCGGGAACTGAGCCGTTGTTGCGGATCATGCTCGAGGGCCAGGATAAATACCAGATCACCGAGCTGGCGCACAACATTGGCGATGCCATTGAGAAGCATCTCGGCGGCAAGAAGGAGGCGAAGTAATCGTGGCAAAGCTGGGAGTCAATGTCGATCATGTCGCCACCGTCCGTCAGGCCCGCGGCATCAATGAACCCGATCCGGTGACGGCGGCAGCGTTCGCCGAGCTGGCCGGGGCCGACAGCATCACGGTACACCTGCGCGAAGACCGTCGCCATATCCAGGATCGTGACGTGGAGGTGCTGCGCAAAACTGTCAAAACCAAGCTCAACCTGGAAATGGCGGCGACCGATGAAATGGTTGGCATTGCACTGAAACTTCTCCCGGATTACGTGACCCTAGTGCCGGAAAAACGCGAAGAGCTGACCACCGAGGGGGGGCTCGACGTCCTGCGCAATCGGCAGGCGCTGAAAAAGGCCATCGAGTTGCTGCAGCAGGGTGGTATTGTCGTCAGTCTGTTCGTCGATCCGGATATTGCGCAGATCAAGGAAACCCACCGCGTCGGCGCCAACACCATTGAGATCCACACCGGCAGTTACTGCGAAGCCTGCCGTGCCGATGAGCGCAAAATTGAGCTGGCCAAAATCCTGAACGCCATCCGCGCTGGCCGCAAGCTTGGCCTAGGCGTCAATGCCGGTCACGGACTCAATTACCAAAATGTCCAGGAAGTCGTCGCGCTGGGTGGAATCGACGAATACAACATCGGTCACAGCATAGTTGCCCGTGCCGTGCTGGTCGGCTTCGAGCGAGCGGTCAGGGAGATGCTCGCTCTGATTCGTAAAGAGGGCTGAGATGTCCAGCATTGCCGGTGTCGGCGTCGACCTGAGCCAGGTGTCGCGGTTCCGCCGTTTTCTCGAAAAGGGGAAAGGTGGGGTGATTGATCGGGTGTTCACCCCCGGGGAAAAAGCTTACTGCCTTCCCAAGCGGGATCCCGCGCCGCATCTCGCTGCCCGTTTTGCGACCAAGGAGGCTTTTCTCAAGGCCTTGGGGCTTGGGCTGCGCGAGGGGATCTCCTGGCAGGACATGGACGTGGTCCGGGACGAGCTCGGCAAGCCATCTCTGACCCTTGCCGGCCGCGCGGCCGCCATCTGCCGCGAGCGCGGCATCACCGCCATCCATCTCTCCTACAGCCATGATGGCGATTACGCCACCGCCACGGTACTCCTGGAGAAAGCATGAAGCTGCTGACCGCCGCACAGATGCGTGAACTCGACCGTAAGGCTATCGAAGATGTCGGCATCCCCGGCGTGGTGCTGATGGAAAATGCCGGTCGCGCCGCCGCCGAACTGCTGCATCGTCACTATGCAAATCTGTTTCCGGGGCCGCTGTTGATTTTGGCCGGTAAGGGGAACAACGGCGGTGATGGGTACGTTATGGCCCGGCACCTGATCAATTGGGGCTGGCAGGTGCGCACGCTGGTGCTGGCGCCTGCCGAGGCCATTGGCGGGGATGCCGCGGTCAACTTGGCGGCTTTACGGCAGATGCAGGGAATGATAAGCTTTGCCCCGGATGAGGCGCATCTCGTAGAGGCTCTGGCCGCCGAGGGCGATGTCCGACTGCTGGTCGATGCTCTTTTCGGCACTGGCCTTTCCTCTGAGGTGCGCGGTCATTATGCCCGGGCCATCGACTGGATCAACGATTCAAAACTGCCGGTATTGGCCGTCGATATCCCATCGGGGATCGATGCCACCAGCGGGCAACTGCTCGGCAAGGCGGTACGCTCCGATATGACCGTCAGCTTTGCCTGCCTCAAGCTCGGCCAAGTGCTTTATCCCGGGTTTGAATTCTGCGGGCGCTTGGAAACAGTCGATATCGGCATGCCTTCGGCCCTGTTGGCTGCAGCGGATGATGTGGTTCTGGTCGATACCGTCGTCGCCGCTTCATTGTTGCCGGTCCGCCCGGCGACGGGCCACAAGGGAACGTTTGGGCATCTTTTGGTGGTTGCCGGTTCGGCCGGCAAGACTGGCGCCGCGGCTTTGACCGCCGAGGGTGGGATGCGCATCGGCAGCGGCCTGGTGACACTGGCCTGCCCGGCCTCGACCCAAGAGGTCCTGGCCATCAAGCTGACCGAGGTGATGACCACGGCTTTGGCCGAAGTCGACGGTGTCTTGAGCCTGCAGGCGTTAGATCCGGTTCGTCTGTTGTGGTCCGACAAGAATGCCCTGGCCATCGGTCCGGGGATAGGCCAGGCGGAAGAAACCTGCGCCCTGGTTCGGCGCCTGATTCACGAGTGCCCGCTGCCAATGGTGATTGATGCCGACGGCCTGAATGCGCTTGGCCCCCGCCCAGAATTCCTGCGCCAGTCTTCCCAGCTGAAGGCGGTTCTTACACCCCACCCGGGGGAGATGGCGCGTCTGACCGGGACCTCGGTGGCTGAGGTCGAGGCGGATCGGGTCGGTGTGGCCCGCCGGTTTGCTGTCGATTATGGCGTGACCCTCGTGCTCAAAGGGGCGAAGACGGTGATAGCCTTTCCTGATGGGCGGGTGCGGATCAACTCCAGCGGCAATCCCGGCATGGCCAGTGGCGGCATGGGCGATGCCCTTACCGGCATCATTGGTGGCCTGCTGGCTCAGGGGCTGGCGCCGAACGAAGCGGCGGTTCTTGGCGTCTACCTGCATGGGCTGGCTGCCGACCGGCTGGTTGATCGATTCGGCACCGCCGGCCTGATGGCTACAGATTTGCTGCGGGAGGTTCCCGCGGCCCGTTGTGTCCTGCTTTTACAAGGAGAAACCGATGCTCACAGCTAAAGATATTATGACAACCAGCGTTTATACTGTCAGCGCAGATACCGAGGTGGATGAGCTGGCCCGCCTGTTCTCCGAGTACAATGTCAACGCCCTGCCGGTGGTTGACAGCGAGGGGCGCCTCGAAGGGGTGGTGACCGAAACCGACTTGATCGAACAGGACAAGCCGCTACACATCCCCACCGTCATTTCTATTTTCGACTGGGTATTCTACCTCGAGAGCGAGAAGAACTTTCGCGACGAAGTTAAGAAGATTACCGCTCGCAAGGTCGGTGAAATTTTCAATTCTGAGGTAGCGACCTGTACCCCGGATACCCCGGTCAGTGAGATTGCCGGCCTGATGGTCGATCGTGCGGTGCACCTGGTGCCGGTGGTCGATGGCGGCAAGGTGGTCGGCGTGGTGGCGCGGCTCGATATTATCCGCTCGATGAGGCAGTAGCTCTTGCATTCGTGGACTATTGAAACCCTTTCCCCCGAGCAGACCCAGTCTCTTGGAGAGGCACTGGGGCGTCTGCTGGGTCCATCGACGGTGGTGCTGTTGTCGGGCGACCTGGGGGCGGGGAAAACCTGCTTTACCCAAGGGCTGGGACGGGGATTGGAGGTTCCGGAAAACGAGCCGGTGGTCAGCCCGTCCTATACCCTGATGAATCAGTACCAGGGGCGGCTCAATCTCTACCATTTTGATCTCTATCGTCTGGTTCACCCCGAAGATCTGCACGATCTTGGGTTTGACGAATACCTCTGTGGCGACGGGGTGACGGTGGTGGAATGGGCGGATCGTTTTTCGGAACTCGGCCTGGAAGGGATTCGGGTGCACTTGGAGCATGGCGAGGATGAACACCGCCGGATCCGTTTCAGCGCCGAAGGGGAGGCGAGCCGGTCGGTGCTTGAGACATTCCGGCGCCAATGGGCTGCCGAGGGAGATGTGTATGATCGAGTATGACTTGGCCATCATCGGTGCTGGTCCGGGCGGCTATGTCGCAGCTATTCGCGGAGCCCAGAAGGGGGCTAAGGTGTGCGTCGTCGAGGCGGGCGAGGTCGGCGGCACTTGCCTCAACCGCGGCTGCATCCCGACCAAGGCCCTCTATAGTACGGCCCGCTTGCTGCAGAAAGTTCGCGGCGCAAGTGAACACGGCATCCGGGTTGACGAGCCGGTGATCGACTTCGCCACGGCGGCGCTGCGCAAGGACGCGGTGGTCGACAAGCTGGTTGGCGGCGTGGCCCAGCTGCTTAAGGCACATGGTATCGACGTCTTTACCGGGCGAGGGTTTCTCGAAGGGCCGGGGCGGGTGCGAATCCGCCATCAGGGGGTGGTAGGGCATTTGCGGGCGAAAAATATCATCCTCGCCACTGGCTCGATTCCAGCCACTCCACAAGCCCTCCCGGTTGATGGGAAAAATGTTTTGACCAGCGATGAAATTCTTGCTATTAAAGAGCTTCCGAAGCGCCTGTTAATTGTCGGCGGCGGCTACATAGGGTGCGAATTCGCGGGTATTTTTTCCACCTTCGGCGTCGAGGTTACTATAGTAGAACAGCTCCCCATTCTGCTCGGTCGCAGCGACCGCCAAGCGGTGCGCGAGGTGGAAAAAACCTTCAAGGCCGCCGGCGTCAAGGTCCATGTCGACACGGCGGTTGAGTTTATTGAGACGGATGCCGCAGGAAGCAGGGTGACGCTTTCCAACGGCGAAACCGTCGTTGCCGATAAAGTTCTGGTTTCCGTCGGTCGCCGACCCAACAGTTCGGGGCTCGGACTCGAGGACGCGGGTGTTCAGCTGGAAAACGGCGCCGTGGTGGTCGATGCACGGATGCGCACGACTGTTGACGGCGTGTTTGCTATTGGCGACTTGACCGGCGGGCTTCAGTTGGCCCACGTGGCCTCGTATCAGGCCGGAATTGCGGTAGAGAATGCCTTGGGCAAGGACTCCCGGGTTGATTACCGGGTGGTTCCCAGCATTATTTTTACGGTTCCTGAAATCGCCCAGGTTGGTCTGACTGAAGGGGAGTGCGTAGATCAGGGCCAGGAGTATGTGGTCGGCCGCTTCGCTTACCTGGCGTCGGGCAAGGCTCTGTGTTCTGGCGAAACCCGGGGAACGGTTAAGATCCTCGCCGACAAGGGCGAGGGGCGCATCCTCGGAGCCACTATCGTCGGCGAGGAAGCTTCCTCTCTGGTGGCTGAAATAGCCCTGGCTATGCAGAAGAACCTGACAGTCGATGAGTTTGCGGAGGTCATTCGTGCCCACCCCAGCTTGCCGGAAATCATTAAGGAGGCGGCTGAAGATGTTTCCGGATCCGCTGTTCATAAGGTGAGCCGCAAGGTCGCCCGGCGGAGCGCATCCACCCGTTAGCGTTTTACGAATCAAGTCTTTCACTCTGAAGGAGGAAGAGGGAATTATGGCCCTGGTTGTGCAGAAATACGGCGGGACTTCCGTCGGCACCATTGACAGAATTCGCAATGTTGCCCGTCGCGTGGCCAAAACCTACGACGACGGCAACGATGTGGTGGTCGTCGTTTCGGCGATGTCCGGCGAGACCAATAAACTGGTGGCTCTGGCCAACGAAATATGTGAGTTTCCCAGCGAACGGGAGTATGACGTTCTGGTCGCCACTGGCGAACAGGTCAGTATGTCGCTTCTTTCCATGTGTCTGCAGTCGATGGGTTATAAGGCCAAGAGCTATTGCGGCTTCCAGATTCCCGTCGTGACCGATAGCGCTTTTTCCAAGGCGCGCATCGAAAAGATCGATGATAAGAAAATCCGCGAAGACCTCAAGGGGGGGACGATCATCATTGTCGCCGGCTTCCAGGGGATCGACAGCGAAGGGAATATCACTACCCTCGGTCGCGGTGGTTCCGATACTTCGGCGGTTGCTGTTGCTGCAGCCCTCAAGGCGGATGTCTGTGAGATTTTCACTGACGTCGATGGTGTGTACACCACCGACCCGCGTATTGTTTCCGAAGCATCCAAGATGGAGAAGGTTTCCTACGACGAGATGCTCGAGATGGCTTCGCTCGGTTCCAAGATCCTGCAGATCCGCAGCGTGGAGTTTGCTAAAAAATACGGCGTGGTGATTCACGTCCGTTCCAGTTTTAACGACAATCCAGGGACCCTGGTAACGAAGGAGGATGCTGATATGGAGGCCGTTCTGGTTTCGGGAATTACCTACAACAAAGATGAAGCCAAGATTTCCGTGATGCGTGTTCCCGACAAGCCAGGAATCGCCGCACAGATTTTTTCGCCGCTGTCCCACGCCAACATCACCGTGGACATGATCATCCAGAACGTCTCCCACGAGGGCTACACCGACCTGACCTTCACCGTGCCCAAGGGCGATTTCAAGAAGGCCCTGAAAATTATTGAAGAAACTGCCAAGGATATCGGGGCCGGCGGCGTAAGCAGCGACGAAAGCATCTCCAAGGTCTCCATCGTCGGGGTCGGCATGCGTTCCCACTCGGGTGTGGCCAGCAAGATGTTCCAGATCCTGTCCCAGGAAGGGATCAATATCCAGATGATTTCCACCAGTGAAATAAAGGTGTCCTGTGTTGTCAGTGCCAAGTACACCGAGCTGGCCGTTCGGGTGCTGCACGAGGCTTTCGGTTTAGCCAAGAAAGACGTCAAAGCCGAATAATAGTTGGATAAGTCAACCGAAAAGAGAGGTCGTAGTCGTAGGGGCGACGCATGCGTCGCCCCTACCTGCTTGGCCGGTTTGAGGGAAACGGGGACGAAGGAATGAATCAGATCAAGCTCTATGATACGACGCTGAGGGATGGTACGCAGGCAGAGGATGTCTCTTTTCTGGTGGCGGACAAGATCCGCATTGCCCAACTGCTGGACGAACTGGGGATTCACTACATCGAAGGCGGCTGGCCCGGTTCCAATCCCAAAGACATCGCCTTTTTCAAGGACATTAAGAGAGTATCCCTCAAACAGGCCAAGATTGCCGCTTTCGGTTCGACCCGCCGGGCCAAAACCACCCCGGACAAGGACAACAATATTTGCACGTTGATCCAGGCCGAGCCGGACGCCGTGACCATTTTCGGTAAGACCTGGGATTTTCATGTTCACGAGGCCCTGCGCATCAGCCTTGAGGAGAATCTCGAGCTGATCTACGATTCGCTGGCCTATCTCAAGCAGCACATCGGCGAAGTCATCTACGACGCCGAACATTTTTTTGACGGCTACAAGGCCAATCCCGAGTATGCCCTGAAAACTCTGCAGGCGGCCCAGCAGGCCGGTGCCGACTGCATCGTTCTGTGTGATACCAACGGCGGCACGCTGCCGCATGAACTGCCGGCGATCATCGACCAGGTCAAGCAGGCCGTGTCGACGCCACTGGGAATTCACACCCACAACGACAGCGAATGCGCAGTGGCCAACTCGCTGACCGCAGTCGCCCATGGCATTGTTCACGTTCAGGGAACCATCAACGGGTTCGGCGAGCGCTGTGGCAATGCCAACCTCTGCTCTCTCGTCCCTTCACTGCAGCTCAAGATGGGCAAGGACTGCGTCGATGAGATGCAGCTCAAGCGCCTGCGCCAGGTGTCCCGCACTGTTTACGAGATGGCCAACATGGTCCCCAACAAGCACCAGGCTTACGTTGGGAACTCGGCTTTTGCCCACAAGGGCGGGGTGCACGTTTCCGCCATCCAGCGCCATCCCGAAACCTACGAGCACATCCGCCCTGAGCTGGTCGGTAACTGCACCCGGGTACTGGTCTCCGATCTATCCGGGCGCGCGAATATTCTGGCCAAGGCCGAGGAGTTCAATATCAACCTCGACAGCAAGGATCCCGTAACCCTTGAAATTCTGGAGAACATCAAGGATCTCGAGAACAAGGGGTTCCAGTTCGAGGGGGCCGAGGCGTCTTTCGAGCTGCTGATGCGTCGGGCTCTTGGCACTCTGCGCAACTTCTTCTCGGTAATCGGCTTTCGGGTCATCGATACCAAGCGTCACGAGGATGAGAAGCCGGTTTCCGAGGCGACCGTGCAGGTCAAGGTTGGCGGACGTATCGAGCACACCGCCGCCGAAGGGAATGGCCCGGTCAACGCCCTCGATAACGCGCTGCGCAAGGCCCTGGAAAACTTCTATCCGCGGCTGCGGGAAATCCGCCTGCTCGACTACAAGGTCCGGGTCCTGCCGGCCGGCAAGGGGACTGCCTCGGTTACCCGCGTACTGATCGAGTCGGGGGATAAGGATTCCCGTTGGGGGACCGTGGGGGTCAGCGACAACATCATTGATGCGTCGTACCATGCCTTGATTGATGCCCTGCAGTACAAGCTGATCAAAGATCAGGAAGAGTAGTCATGCGTCCTCCCCGGGGGACAGTGCTGCTGATATCGCTGCTGGTGGTCTATCTGGTTGTGTTGAACGGCCGGGAGGTTTTTCGAGAGAAAAGCCTCCCGGCCGTTTCTGTTGAAAACAGACATAAAATCAGCGTGTTGCTGGAATGTGATTTTCCTGAACGGGGGATCCATCAATTTTCTGACGGAACCAGTCTTCTGGCCGCCATTAATATGACGCTGTCGTCGGGGGGCTCACTAAGACTCTCCGATTATGTGTCCGATGGACCCTTGCTGGATGGTGAACGCCTCTCTCTTGTTGTCAATGGGGTTGAAATTGTTGATGTTTTAAGAGGATGGATGCCGGCTTCCCAGCGTATGGCGATTGGGATTAAACTGCAGCCGGATCGTATGACGCGGGAAGACTGGGAGGCTTTGCCGGGGATCGGCCCCCGGTTAGCAGAAAAAATCGAAGAAAATCGTCAAGAAAATGGCGGTTTCGGTTCGCTTGAGGACCTGAAACGCGTTCGCGGGATTGGTAGCAAGTCGATTGAGCGCTGGAGGTGTTTTTTTTGAGGAAGGCTAAGCGTCTGAATCATAGTTGAAAATTCGTTTGTATGTTGAACGGTGAAGGTTTGCTCTCTCTTTTTTTTTTGGAACTGGCATGTCTTGTGTAATTACAAATGAACACAATGAACGCTGGCACAAGAAACAGGTGTTATTCCATCACATAAAAGGAGAGAGAGAAATGAAATGCCCTAAATGCCGAAGCAGAATGTTCGCAGAAAAATACTACGATTTCGTACGCTCTTTTGATGCCTGGAAATGCTGTTCCTGCGGTGAGGTTCTCGATCCCACCATTCTGGCGAACCGCGCAAGAAACAACCATCATTTCCTCGGCTGATCAGGCGCCGAGTCCAGACAATATATACACAGCGCCGGAAGCTACCAGGCTTCGGCGCTGTTTCATTTTGCCTTCCCCGTATAAAATCCGGGATTGTTTTCAAGGTTGGTGCAGGGCGCAAAACGGTCGCCGTGGATCTGGGCCAGTTTTTGTAGTTCAGCGACGAGGCCCTGGCGTCCCTGATGGTCGGCCCAGCGGCACAGTCCGCCATGGAATGGAGGGAACCCGGTGCCGAAAACCATCCCGGTATCGATGTCCTCAGGCCTTGCCACCACCTGTTCATCAAGGCAGCGGCCGGCTTCGTTGACCATCAGCAGCAACAGTCGGCGCAGGTCGCTTTCGGTGGCGGCGCGTCCGACTGAGAGGCCCAGCGCTCCGGCCACCGCCGGGTTGGCAGGCGTTTTCCCTTTGCTCCGGTACAGGTAGAAGCCCCTCCCACCCTTTTTGCCGAGCAGGCCTGCCTGACGTAGCCGGTCGAGCAGCGGACAGGGTTTCAGGTATGAAAACGCCGAACTGATGGTGTTGCCAACCTCGACGGCAATGTCAATGCCGACTTCGTCGATTAAGCGGAATGGTCCCATCGGCAGGCCGAAGCTGCTGGCCCGGCGATCCAGAGACTGCCAGTCGAGTCCTTCTTCGGCCATCAGGCAGGCCTCATTGAGGTAGGCCATGAGCAGGCGGTTAACCAGGAAGCCGGGGCGGTCGGCCACCAGGACCGGGGTTTTGCCGAGCCTAAGTGCCAGATCGAAGAGGGTGGTGGCGGTCGTTTCCGAGGTCTGT
This sequence comes from Desulfuromonas sp., assembly GCA_030145265.1. Lineage (GTDB taxonomy): Bacteria > Desulfobacterota > Desulfuromonadia > Desulfuromonadales > Trichloromonadaceae > Trichloromonas. Next base: position 27,061 of record JAQYWA010000001.1, read on the forward strand.
CGGCCGCGGATGATTTCCACCAGCGGCATGCGGTCGACGGGGTTGAAAAAATGCATGCCGGCGATGTTTTCCGGGCGTGCGGCGACCTGTTGCAGCTCGCTTACAGAGAGGGCCGAGGTGTTGCTGGCGAAAATAGCTGTTTCTTTCAACCGAGCTTCGGTCTCTTTTAATACCGCCTGCTTCACCGCCATTTTTTCAACGACTGCTTCAACAACCACATCGGCATCGTCCATCGTTTCTGCGTCGATGGTCCCGGTGACCAGAGCCATCTGTGCGACAACTCGCTCATCTGCACCGGGTTGTTTGCCGGCCTTTTTGATCAGCAGCTTGCGGATGTGTGCCATCCCTGAATCGACGGCTTCCTGGCGGATGTCCTTGAGGCGCACGGGCACAAACTTGCTGGCGAACAGCCAGGCAATTCCGGCTCCCATGACGCCGGCTCCGAGAACAGTTGCCTGTTGCACCTGTCTGGGGGGGGCAGCCAAGCCGCTCCCTTTCTTGGCCCGCTGCGAGAGAAAGTAGATGTGTACCAGGTTCTTGCAAACGTCGGTGACGATCAATTGGCCCAGAGTCTGCGCTTCCAGTTCCAGCCCCTGGTCGAGGTCCATTGATGTGGTCTTGCGCAGTAGGGCCAGGGCTGCCGGCGGCGCCGGATAGTGCCCTTTGGTTTGGCGGGCGACATTGCGGGCGGCCATGCGAAACAGCAGCAGGCGACCGACGGGGTTTTTCTCCAATAGCAGGCGTCTTAGTCCGCCCCGAGCCTTGGCCCGCTCAGGCTGCAGCAGGTTGGGGGCGGCAGCGAGTTTTCGGGCCAGGGCCTCGGCCTGCACGACAAGCTCGGATGCGGTCACCACCCGGTCGGTCAGGCCGATCCTGCGGGCGTGGTCGGCCTTGACGGTGCGGCCGGTGAGGATCATGTCGAGGGCGGCCTCCAGCGCAATCAGGCGCGGCAGGCGCTGGGTGCCGCCGAACCCGGGGAGGATACCCAGTCGCACTTCGGGCAGGGCAAAGCTTGCATTTTCGGCGACGATCCGGGCGCTGCATGCCAGCGCGAACTCGGTGCCGCCGCCAAGGCAGTGACCGTGAATCGCGGCAACCACCGGAAACGGTAACGCGGCCCATCGGTTGAAGATCAGCTGCCCCTGGCGGGCCAGGTTGCGGCCAGTTTCGGCTTCATCGACCTCGGCGATGGCGGAAATGTCAGCGCCGGCGATGAAACCGGGCTCCTTGGCACTGCAGACCACCGCGGCGGTCACGTCAAGACGGGAAGCCAGCTCTCTGGCTGTTTCCTCGAGCTCAAGCAAAAACGGTCCGGACAGGACATTGACCTTTTCGTCCGGGGCATCCAGCTTGATTAGCGCCAATCCTTCTTTCACGGTTAAGGATAGGTATTTACTCATTGGGTCTCCATCTGATGGTTTCTTTTTCTTTAATGATATCCATTTGCTTCCCAAGAGCAAGGGTGCTTGGATAATTTACTCAGGGCCGCCAGTGCCTTCGCTTGCCAATCCGACATGGAATTGGTAAAGTTAATTAGATTTTCAATGCTATTGCCCTGTTAGAGGAGAGTTTCATGCTGACGCGTATCGCCATGGCGAAGTTTGACGATGAGATGCAGGAGGGGACGGTTGTTAAGTGGCACATCCGGGAAGGAGGCTTGGTTGCGCCTGGGGATTTGGTTGCCGAAATAGACACTGGCCGCGAAACCATCAGGATCGAGTCGTCCGAAGCTGGCGAAGTCCTCGTCCTCAAGGTGGCTGAAGGGGAAACCGTTCCGGTCGGCACGCTGCTGGCGGTAATCGATCGGGCCTCGGGGAGTGTGGGGGAGTCGGGGGGCGTTAAGA
>JAQYWA010000668.1 GCA_030145265.1 Desulfuromonas sp.
TCCTTTGTTTACGCTGTTGGCCAGTACAAAGGGATCGGCATGATGTTCAACTGGATCTTCGGCATCAACTACCAGACCTCGGTTATTGTCGGCACCGCTGTTGTTTTAACCTACGTTCTGATCTCGGGGATGCTGGGCGCCACCAAGAACATGCAGGTTCAGTATGTGGTTATCGTTATCACCTTCTTCCTGCCGCTGTTCTTTATCGCCAGCAGGCTGGGCTACTTCTCTGCCGTGCCGCAGATCGGCTACGGGTCTGCTCTGTATGACATCGGTCACGGCGGCAATGGTATATCCGAAGCTGTTGCGGATGCCGCCTTCTACCTGCCGTTTGCCAAGTACACGGCCTATCATTGGTTCGCCCTGTGTATCACCCTGATGCTCGGCACCGCCGGCCTGCCCCACGTTATCGGGCGCTTTTACGTCGTTCCCCGCGTCAGCGATGCCCGTTGGCAGGTGGTATGGGGTCTGTTCTGTATCGCCCTGGTTTACTGGACGGCTCCGTGTTATGCGGCATTCGCCAAATTCTCCAACTTGTTGGGGACCGCCGGTGTTACCATCGCACCGGATGCCATCGTCGTTAATGCGGCGGAACTGGCGGGTCTGCCCGAGTGGTTTGCCGGCTTCCTCGCCGCCGGCGGCGTTTCCGCGGCATTCTCCACCGTTGGTGGTCTGTTGATGGCTGGAGCCTCGGCCTTCGCCCACGACATTTATTTCCGCGTGCTGAAGCCGAACTCGACGGAAGAAACCAAGATGAAGGTCGCCCGTATCGGCACGGTCATACTCGGCGTTTCCATCATCATCGTCGCCTTGAATCCGCCGGCACTGATTGCCCAGATCACCGCCGTTGCCTTCGCTCTCGGCGCCAACACCTTCTTCCCGCTGTTCCTGCTCGGACTGTGGTGGAGCCGTACCACGAAGGAAGCCGCGATTGCCGGCATGATCGTTGGCCTAACCGTTACCTTCGGTTCGATGCTGATTCCCAAGGCTTCGGTGCTGGCTTACTACGTGCCCTTTAC
>JAQYWA010000669.1 GCA_030145265.1 Desulfuromonas sp.
CCCCAGCTGTAGACACCGCAGCCGATCGGGCCGTGGGAGACGTGGATCATGTCACGAATCGGGCCCCAGACCACCCCTTTGGCACCAGCGTAAGCGCAGCCGCGCTGACTCATAACTCCGGGGACGACCTTTTTATTTGACTTGACGGCACAGGTCGAAGCGGTCGGCTCATTGGCACCGAGGTGAGGAGCACGCTTCTTCTGGGCCTTCTCCGGCATCGCTGCGAGGGTCTCCTCGATCAGCTTCTCGGTTCTTTCTTTAGTAACGCCCGGGACGGGCTTTCTCACTTCAGACATATATCGTTACTCCTGTAAAAACGGTGAGGCGTTAGGGGTGAGGTGTGAAGCGTAAAGGCTTTACTCCCTTACCCTTCACTCCTCACTCCTCACGTTTCTTAAGCTACCCCTTCGGCCTTGCCAACGATGGACTCGTCCTCGGCTTCCATGATGCCGAATTCCATCAGCAGGTCTTCCAGGTCTTCCATCTCCAGCGGGGTGGGGATGACGAACATCTCGTTATCGGCGATCTTCTGGGCCAGCTGGCGGTATTCATTGGCCTGCTTGTGCTCGGGGGAATACTCGATAACGGTCATGCGGCGCAACTCGGCGCGCTGCACCTGGTTGTCACGGGGGACGAAGTGGATCATCTGGGTACCGAGCTTCTTGGCCAGCGCCTCGATCAGGTCGGCCTCGCAGTCAGTGTTGCGGCTGTTGCAGATCAGGCCGGCCAGGCGTACGCTGCCGGAGGCGGCGTACTTGACGATCCCTTTACAGATATTGTTGGCGGCGTACATGGCCATCATCTCGCCGGAAACGACGATGTAGATCTCCTGAGCCTTGTTCTCGCGGATCGGCATAGCGAAGCCACCGCAGACGACGTCGCCGAGAACATCGTAGAAAACGTAGTCGAGGTCGGGGGTGTAGGCGCCCTCTTCTTCGAGGAAGTTGATGGCGGTGATGACGCCGCGACCGGCACAACCGACACCCGGCTCCGGGCCACCGGACTCGACGCACAT
>JAQYWA010000670.1 GCA_030145265.1 Desulfuromonas sp.
TTCGTCAACTGCCTGTAGGCATAAAGTACACAGCCAAATCGGGCCTGGGCAATTACCAGATACTCCTTGAACCTCAGGTAACCCCTTTCGGTGAAAAAGATTTTCTTCCGAGGCCTTCCCCCTCCTGATGCCATCAACCTCGACAATATTTGTCCAATGTCCAGGTCTGACTCCCTCGCTACCCCCAAGTCAACAAGTCACCAGCCCCCTTGGACCACCCCGGCCGGCCTGTTCCGTCGGCTTCAGCCGTTGGCGAAATACGCCCCGCCCCGGCCGGTCCGCTGGAGAAACTCTCTGGTCACCTGTTGCAGCCGCCCATCGAGCCGCCGCCAGACCCCGTCAAAGACGGCTGCCGGGATCCCACCGTAGTAGGCCTCGGCGATCCCCCCGGCGATACAGGCGATGGTGTCGCTGTCCCCGCCGATGGAGACGGCGTTGCGGATCGTATCCTCAAAATCGTCCGCCTCTAAAAAGGCGATGATCGCCTCGGGAACCGAGCCCTGGCAGCTGACATCGAAGCGGTATTCCGGGCGGATCCCTGCCAGGCTGCGGGAGAGGTCGTAGCCGAAGCGCTGCTCGACGAAGCGCTTGATTTCACTCTTGTCACGGCCGCGGCGGGCCAGAAAGATCGCCGCGGCGGTTGCCCGGGCGCCCTTGATTCCCTCGGGATGGTTATGGGTTACGACGGCGCTGCGGCAGGCCTCCTCCTGCACCTGCTCCGGTTGGGCAAAAAACCAGGCCACCGGGCTGACCCGCATCGCCGAACCGTTGCCGAAGGAGTTGTAGGGGAGCAGGCTGGCGCTCTCGGCCCAGCGGCGGAACATTCCGCCGTAACCGGCATCGGGATAGAGCCGGTAATACGCCTTGAGCATCCGACCGTAAGGCTGGCCGCTCATCAGGCTGGCGGCCAGGGCCAGGGTCTGCACCGTATCGTCGGTAAAACAGCACTCCGGTGCGAAGAGCTCAAACTCTTTGCTCTTGAGGTTGTGCCGTTCAAACCTTGAGC
>JAQYWA010000179.1 GCA_030145265.1 Desulfuromonas sp.
GCCGGGAGCCATCGCCGTGCCGTTGTACGCTCTGGTCGATCAGGGGGGACGGAAGGTCGCCTACGTTGCCGAAAATGGTGTTGCCCACCTGCGGGAAATAACGGCTGGACCGATCATCGGTGATCAGGTGGTGATTGAAGCGGGTCTGATAGCCGGCGAGCGCTTGCTGGTCAAGGGACAGCAGCTGGTTGTCGACGGCGCCGCCATCGCAGTGGCGGGGGACTGACATGCTGATTTCCGATGTCGCCATCCGTCAGCGCAGCACCGTCTTTGCCCTGATGTTCATTGCCATCGTTGTTGGTGTCTATAGCTACCTGACCCTGCCGCGGGAATCAAATCCAGACATCACCGTTCCCTATGTGCTGGTGGTGACGACCTACGAAGGGGTGGCCTCCTCCGACATCGAATCGCTGGTGACCCTGCCCATCGAACGCAAGCTCAAGGGGCTCAAGAACCTCAAGGAAATCCGTTCGGTGAGCGCCGAGGGCTCATCGATGATCACCGTCGAATTCGACCCCGATGTCGACATCGACGACGCCCTGCAGTGGGTGCGCGACAAGGTCGATCAGGCCAAGGGCGATCTCCCCAACGACCTGGAAAACGACCCTTCGATCCTTGAGATCAACCTCTCTGAGTTCCCGATTCTGATGGTGGCTATTTCCGGCGAGGTGGGCGAAACGGTGCTCAAGGGGGTGGCCGAAGAGCTGGAAGAGCGGATCGAGGAGATCCCCGGGGTGCTCGACGTGGTACTCACCGGCGGCCGCGAACGGCAGGTGCGGGTCGAGTTTGACCCCGACCGGCTGGCGGCCTACCGTCTTTCCTTTGCCGAAATCCTGGCGGCGATCAAGCGCGAAAACGTCAATATCCCGGGTGGCAGCATCGATATCGGCGAGGGCAAGTATCTGCTGCGCATCCCCGGTGAATTTTCCGATCCCAACCAGATCGACAACCTGGTGATGGTAACCCGCGAGGGACGGCCGATCTATTACAAGGATGTGGCGACGGTCAGCTTCACCTTTGAAGACCGCACCAGCTACGCCCGACTCGGCGGCGCCGAGAGCATCACTCTGGCGGTCAAGAAACGGACCGGTGAAAATATCATCGCCGTGGCCGACCAGGTTTTTGCCATGCTCGAAGTAGCTCGGGATATGGTTCCCGATGGGGTCGAGCTGTCAGTGACCCTCAACCAGTCAAAAGACATCCGCCGCATGGTGTCGGAACTGGAAAACAACATCCTGACCGGGCTGATCCTGGTGGTGGTGGTGCTCTTCCTTTTTCTCGGGCTGCGCAATTCCCTGTTCGTTGCCCTGGCTATCCCCTTTTCGATGCTGTTGTCATTCATCGTCATCCAGGCGCTCGGGATGACTCTCAATATGGTCGTGTTGTTCAGCCTGATCCTCGCACTGGGAATGCTGGTCGACAACGCTATTGTCATCGTTGAAAACATTTATCGCCACATGCAGGAAGGGAAGGGGCGAGTTGCTTCCGCCCGGGAGGCCGCCAGTGAAGTCGGCTGGCCGGTGATCAGCTCGACCCTGACCACCCTCTGCGCCTTTTTCCCCATGACTTTCTGGCCGGGGATCATGGGCGAATTCATGAAGTTTCTGCCGATCACCCTGATCATCACCCTGACCTCGTCGCTGTTCGTCGCCCTGGTCATCAATCCGGTGATCTGTGCCAGTTTTATGCGCCTTCGCCCGGTAGAGCTCAACCCTGACGAGGACCGCACCCGGGTGCTGCGCATCTATCGCAGGCTGCTGGAAAAGGCCCTCGATTACCGTTGGTCGGTGATTGCCGGCGCGTTTGGTCTGCTGGTGCTGATCTCCGCCTGCTACGCCCTGCTCGGACACGGGGTTGAGCTTTTTCCTGACTCTGATCCGAACCGGGCTTATGTTGAAATCAAGGCGCCCGAGGGAACCAGTCTCGATTCGTCGGACCAGTTGGCCAGCAAGGTCGAGGCCATTGCCCGGCTTGAACCGGACATCCGCTTCGTCATTGGCGAGGTGGGGGTGGCGCCGAGCAGCGAGGCCGGGTCCGAAAGCGGCAGTCAGTCGCACATGAGCAAGGTTTCCCTTGAATTCGTTGACCGGGCCGAGCGTCAGGAAAGCAGCAATCAGGTGCTGGAGCGGATTCGCACCGCGCTGAACGACTTCGTCGGCGCCGAAATTAAAGTTGAAAAGGAGAAGCACGGGCCGCCGACCGGATCCCCGGTCAGCATTGAAATCAGCGGTGAGCACGTTGAAACTCTCGATGTGCTGGTGGCGCATGCCAAGGGGCTGATCGAGGATGTGCCGGGACTGGTCGATCTCAAGGACGATTTCTCCCGGGCCAAGCCGGAGATCCAGGTGGTGGTCGACCGCGAAAAATCGAGCCTGCTCGGTCTTTCGACCTCGGACATCTCCAACATGGTCAAGGCCGCCATCAGCGGCAGCAAGCTCGGAACCTACCGCTATGGACAGGACGAGTACGACATCGTTGTGCGCCTTCCCGAGGCTCGGCGCAAGACCCTGTCCGATATTGAAAACTTGCTGATTCCCACGCCCGGGGGCGACCCGGTGCCGCTGTCGACGGTGGCGACCATCGGCCTCTCCACCGGATTCGGATCGATACGCCACCTCGACCAGAAGCGGGTGGTGACCTTGTCGGCCAACACCCTGGGACGCAACAGCAACGAGGTGCTCGGGGATATCGAGGCGCGTCTGGCCGGTCTCGACTTGCCGGCCGGATACAAGGTGGCCTTTGCCGGCGAGCAGGAAGAACAACAGAAGGCTTCGGCGTTTCTCGGCAAGGCCTTTATCTCCGCCATCTTCCTTATTTCGCTGGTGCTGATCACCCAGTTCAACTCGGTGGTGCAGACCCTGATCGTGATGACCTCGGTGATTCTGTCTTTGACCGGAGTCTTTCTCGGCCTGATGCTGACCGCCACCCCCTTTGGCATCATTATGACTGGCATCGGAGTGATCTCCCTGGCCGGGGTGGTGGTCAACAACGCCATTGTGTTGATCGATTACATCAACCAGTTGCGGGCTCGGGGTTTGGATTTGCGCGAGGCGCTGGTGCGGGCAGGGATCGTGCGTTTTCGTCCGGTCATGCTGACCGCCATGACTACCATTCTCGGCCTGCTGCCGATGGCCATCGGGGTAAGCTTCGACTTCAAGACCTTGGCCTGGGAAATCGGCGGCGAGTCGGCCCAGTGGTGGGGCCCGATGGCGGTGGCGGTGATTTTCGGGCTGGCCTTTGCGACCATCCTGACCCTGGTGGTTGTGCCGGTCCTTTATTCACTGGCCCAGTCCTTGTTCCGTCGCCAGGAACAGGAATAGTTTAGATTTTTCGTTCAAACGCAAAGTGGCCGCCCCGATATCTTCGTGGCGGCCACTTTGTATTTATCCCTGGATTGTTTTTATCGCAGGCTAATGCCGAAAAGAGTGCTGGTCGGACCGTTTTCGATGAAGGTGATCTGTCCTTCGTGGGGGCGAAGCGGTCTGGCTTTATCTTTGGTGGGCCCGGAAAATGCCAGCATCTGGCTGCCCACCCGCATTGCCCTGACCTGAATGGAATCGGTTTCATCATGGTGAGCATACGATTCCATGATTTCGACCCATTTGCCGATGCTCAGGTGGCTGGTTGCTGCGCTGGGTATTGTATATTTCATATCCTCGTCTCCTTCTGCAAGAGTCGGCACGGATACCGTATACATCATCTTCATACAGATCGCTCGGGCAGGGCAATGCCTTAAATAAATATGCACTAACATTGTTTGTGCGGGAGGGTGCGCAGGAACCGAAACGTCAACAGTGGGAGGCACAGCAAAAAAACGGCGCCCAAGGCGAGAAAGGTGCGGTGCAGGCCCAGAGTGTCGGCGGACCAGCCGACTATGGGACCGCTGCAGACGAACATCAGGCGAAAAACCAGGGATTTGAGCGACAGGATGCTGGCCCGGTTGCTCCTTTTGGAGGCAGCCTGCAGATGTTGGCGCATGCGGGGACCCTGCAGGCCGCGCATGGCGGTCAGCAGGAAATAGAAGACAAAGCCCCACCAGGCCGAGACCAGGCCGAGACCGGCATAGCCGGCGACCACCAGGGTCAGGAACAATATGACCATGCCCCTTTCGCCGAGGTGAAAAAAAGCCCGGTGGCTGAGCATCGAAAAGATGGCCACGGTCAGGTTGGCGACGGCCCAGATTGGACCGAACCAAGCCAGGGGGACGCCGTCCTGCTGCATGACCGGTTGAATCAGCCAGACCGGGAAGAACGAGGCCAGCCCGAGCAGGGTGGTCAGCAGGATGGTGTAGCGCATGTGCGGGTTTTCGATCAGGGCATTGTGACCAATGGACCAGGCCTCGGCAAGGTGCGACTGGGGGGCGGACGTCTGCTCGACCGGTACTTCGACCAGCGACCGGCTGATGAGCAGGGCCAGCAGCCAGACGCCGATTTGGACGAAAAAGGGCAGCAGCGGCGCTGCCGCGTACATGACCCCGGCGAAGACCGCGCCGGCCGCTTCGCCGATCTGGGCATAGCCGGTCATGCGACCGTCGTAGCGTGCGTAGTCTTCCTCATGTCCCGATTGCCGCAGGGTTTCGTAGAGCAGGGCGCTGTCCGAGCCGCTGATAAAAGCAAAGGAGATGCCGAGCAGGATTTCGGCGAGCAGCACTTCGCCGAAGCTTCCGGCGACGGTGTACAGCGCCCAGCCGGCGATGCCGATCACCGACGCCAGATTGAGGGAGAAGCTGTAGCCGAGCCGGTCGCTGAGATATCCGGAGGGATATTCCATGACCAGGGTGGCCAGCGAAAAGAGTCCCTGCAGCAGCAGGATTTCCGTCAGCGACAGGCCGATCTGGTCTTTCCAGAACAGGGTGATGACCGCCATCGGAAAGAGGGCCATCTTGAGAAAGGAAAA
>JAQYWA010000180.1 GCA_030145265.1 Desulfuromonas sp.
GCCTTTGTCGGGGCCGACGGCCGGGAGCGCTTGCGCCTGATTGACGGGGTGGTCAGTGATGATCTGCGCGATGTTTCCGTTGCGGCCAATACCACGTACCTGACGGAAGATTATTTTGCCAGGGCCAAAGTACTCCCCCCGGGGGAATGCTATGTTTCCCGGGTCACCGGATGGCACATTGACAAGCAGAGCCAATTGCGCGGGGCTCCCACCCCGGAATCGGCGGTTGAAGGCGATACCTACCAGGGAGTGGTACGTTTTGCGGCGCCGGTTTATTCAGCTCGCGGCGATTTTTCCGGGGTCGTCGTCCTTTCGCTCGACCATCGTCACCTGATGGAGTTCACCCAGCATATTGTTCCTGAACAACCGCATTTCAAGGTCTTTCCTTCGTACGAAAGCGGCAATTACGCGTTCATGTTTGACAACGAAGGGTGGATGATCGCCCATACCAAGTTTTGGGATATTCGCGGTCTCGACCCTGATGGACGTCTGGTTCCCCCCTATACGGCTGAATCTCCGCCGGAACTGGTTGCGCAGGGGATCATTCCTTTCAACCTGCTGCATGCCGGTTTCATTCATCCTAATTATCCGGTCGTCGTCAAGGCGGTCATGTCAGGGGCTTCGGGGGTAGCCGACGTGACCAATGTCGGCGGGGCGCAGAAGATCATGGCTTACGCGCCGATCTGGTTCGATCAGGGGGAGTATGCGGCAAAGAAGATTTTCGGTGGCGTTACCATCGGCGCCGAAGTGACCCAATTCCATTCTGCCGCCATGTCCGCATCTCAGGTGATCCGCCGCGAAATTACCCGGTTTGTCAGTGGTTCGATGGCGATGATTTTGATTACCGCGTTGCTGGTTGTCGCCGCGGCCTACCTGCTGTCGCGAAGCATTACCAATCCTCTGCTCACCCTGATAGACGGAACCAAGGAAATGTCGCGTGGGGAGCTTGCGACGCGGGTCCGTGTGGCTTCGAGGGACGAAGTGGGAGAGCTTGCCACCTCGTTCAACACCATGGCCCAGGAGCTCAACGATCGCCAGGAACGGTTGTTTAAAACGCTGGATGATCTCAGCCGTTCGCGTCAGGAGATCCTTCGTGAGCGGAATTTCAAAGAGACGATATTCGAAAATGTTGAAATCGGATTGTTGACTCTCGACGGCAGCAGCCGGATCACCTCGCTCAACGGTCCGGCGGCCCGGATCCTCGGCACCGAGGCCGGTTCCGAGGCGATGGCGCTGGATGATGTGTTTGCGCGTTGGCCTGAGATGCTCAAGGCGGTTCAGGAGGGGGTGGCGCGGACAGAAAGTGAACGCTGGAACAGTTACCTCAATGTCGAGTCGGACGGGAAACAGCTGGTGTTCCGCCTGGCCATGCTGCCGCTGGTTGCCGGCGACGAACAGGGCCGGATTTTGACCATTGAGGACATCACCGAGCGGGTCGAATTGCGTAAGCGCATGGCGCGCATGGAACGGATGGCTTCGCTTGGGCGCCTGTCTGCCGGGATTGCCCACGAAGTTCGCAATCCCCTGACCGGGATCAGCTTGCTGCTGGACGAACTCCATGACCGCCTGCTGACTCATCCTGCCGACCAGGAGCTGATCCGCCGGGCTCTGCAGGAGATGGAGCGCCTCGAAGGGTTGGTCAACGAGCTGCTGAACTTCGCTTCGCTGCCGCAGGCACGGCTGGAATCCGGCGATATCGGCGTCGTTTTGCGTGAAACCCTTTTTCTCATCCGCAAGCAGTGTCAGCGCAGTGGAGTCGATCTGATCACTGAAATTGCCGAACCGCTACCGCCGTTTCCCAATGATCCGGGGCGACTGAAGCAGGCCTTCCTCAACCTCTGCACCAATGCCCTCGATGCCATGCCCACAGGCGGCACCCTCGAAGTGTCCGCCGCCGTTGTTGAGGACGAAGTGCAAGTGAGTGTGCGAGATACCGGCACAGGCATCCCCAATGAGCGCCTGCCGCTGATTTTCGAGCCTTTCTATACCAGTAAGGGCGAAGGGACGGGGCTTGGTCTGTCGATCACCCACAACATCATTTCTGACCACGGCGGGCGAATTGAAGTAGAAAGCACCCCGAATCAAGGGACCCTGTTCACCATTTATCTTCCCCTCAAGTCAGCCCAATGATGCGGCTGAATGTCGCCTATTTTCTTTAGTATTTGCGGGGGATTGTCTTAGTGGCGAAAATTGACCATTTTGTGATTGCCATCCCGCCGCGCAACGCCTACCATTAACCGGTATTCAGGGACTCTGACAGTCCTTTTTAAGGGGGTTGTATGGAAAAAATCCTTATCGTCGACGACGAGGCCTTCATTCGCGAGAATCTCGAGCGGATCCTGTCTGAAGACGGCTATCGGCCGTTTTCCACTGCCAGCGGCGAGGAAGCGGTCCGCCAGGTCGGTGAAGAAGAGGTCGATCTGGTGCTGCTCGATCTCAACCTGGGAGCCACGAGCGGCCTCGACGTGCTGGCCGCGCTCAAGGAAGTCGATCCCGATGTCCTGGTCATCATCATTACTGGCTATGGGACTGTCGAGAGCGCCGTTGAAGCCCTCAAGATGGGAGCCTACGATTATATCAAAAAGCCGTTCAAGGCCGATGCTATCCGCTTGATTGTCAGACTGGCCCTCGAAACTCAGAGCCTTCGGCGCGAAGTCCGTCACCTGCGCCGCGAAGGGAAGGGCCTGCCCGAGTCGGTCGATATGGTCGGTTCCAGTCCGGCCCTGCTGCAGGTTTATCGCCAGGTTCGCGAGGTGGCTAAACATGAGACGGCCACGGTCCTGATTACGGGAGAGAGTGGCACCGGCAAGGAACTGGTGGCCCGAGCCATTCATGACCTCTCCCCGCGCAAGGGGCGCCCATTCGTCGAAATCAACTGCGGTTCGCTTCCCTTCAATCTGCTCGAGTCCGAGCTGTTCGGTCACGAACGGGGCGCATTTACCGATGCCAAGACCCGTAAAAACGGTCTGTTCGAAGAAGCCTCCGGCGGCACCGTGTTTCTCGACGAAATCGGCGAGATGGATATGGGCCTGCAGGTCAAGTTGTTGCGGGTACTTGAAGACCGCAAGATCCGCCGCTTGGGGGGGACGCGCAACATCGACATCAATGTGCGGGTGGTGTCAGCCACCAACCGCAATCTGAAGGACGCCATTGATGCCAAGGAGTTTCGCGAAGATCTCTACTACCGGCTCAATGTTTTTCCCATTCAATTGCCGCCGCTGCGGGAGCGACGTGAAGATATTCCGCCGCTGCTCGATTATTTCATCAAGCGTTTCAGCCGTGAGTTCAACAAGCGGATTCGCGAGGTTTCCCGCGACGCCCTCGACCTGCTGATCCGCTATCACTGGCCCGGCAATGTTCGCGAATTGCGCAACGTGGTCGAGCGCATCTGCATCATGCACAATGTAGAGGTCATCACGCCCGACTGTCTGCCCAAGGAAATCTGGGGTGATGCGCCCCGGCGAGAGGCGGATTTTTCCTTTGAAATTCCTCCCGAAGGGATTCATCTCGAAGATTTCGTCGGCCAGATTGAAAAGGACCTGATCGGCAAGGCCTTCAGTATCACCGGTGGCAATGTGGCGAAAACTGCAAGGATTCTTAATGTCCCTCGCGGAACCCTGCGCTACAAGCTGGAAAAATACCATTTGGTCTAAGAAGGGTAATTCCTCCCTTGTCATGGGTGGTTAAAAATCACCACAATCAACAAAAGGTGGCCGAAATCGGCCACCTTTTTCTGTTGCAGGAGGTTTGCTGTATGCCGTTTTTTATAACGATATTTTATACCGGTATTTTTTTTCAGCCCCAATTGCCCGAAATATATGGCCTTAATCCGGCGCTCCGGTATCGTTATTGTTTAATTCCTTTGCCTTGGCACTGGCGTTGCTCTTTTCAAAAGACGTATCTGCACCGTTGTGTGTAATCCGGGTACCTAAAGGAGAGAGCAACGCATGCTATCATCGGCAATCAATCGACTCTGGCAACTTCATGATGAAACCAAACAGCTTTTTTTCATGGATCCGCGGGCGCTGCTCAAGGGCCTGAACAAAAAGCACCTCATCTTTCGCGACGGTAACCAGGAACATGAGGTTGACCTTGCCGATAAGGTGGATGAGGCTCCGGCGGAACACACCCAGCGGCTGCAGAGCGGTCCCGGCGGGGTCAATGAAGGGGAGCCGCGCGAATATACCAATCGGCAGAAGATCGGTCTGTTCCTGGGGCCGGCGCTGTTCCTGCTCATGCTGTTGGTGCCTACTCCTGCGGGAATGGATCCGATCGCGCAGAAAATGGCGGCCGTGGCCCTGCTGATGGCGACCTGGTGGATGTGCGAATCGATTCCGATTCCGGCTACCAGCCTGCTGCCGATCGCTCTGTTTCCGATTCTTGGCATCATGAATACCACGGCCGCTTCGGCCCCCTATGCCAGTCACCTGATTTTCCTGTTCATGGGTGGTTTCATCATCGCCCTGGCCATGCAGCGCTGGAACCTGCACCGTCGCATCGCCATGAACATCGTCAAGGCGGTCGGTTTTTCCCCGGGGCGGCTTATTTTCGGCTTCATGGTCGCCACTGCCGCCCTGTCGGCCTTCGTCTCCAACACGGCGACCGCGGTTATGATGATGCCGATCGGACTGGCCATCATCAGCCATGTCATCGAAGAAGGCAAAAAGGAAGGGCTGGACAAGGAAATCGACTTTTCACCCGAGAAATTCGCCTTTGGTCTCAACCTGATGCTGGGGATCGCCTATTCCGCTTCGATCGGTGGTGTCGCCACCCTGATTGGAACTCCGCCGAACACCGTGTTGGCTGGCTACCTCAACAAGACCTACGGATACGAGATCACTTTTGCCCGTTGGATGATGGTGGGTGTTCCTTTGGT
>JAQYWA010000181.1 GCA_030145265.1 Desulfuromonas sp.
GGGGAGTCGCCGTAGAGTTCGCGGGCGCCGACATAGTAGATGCCCGGTTCCTTCAGGTTGACGGTAAACAGGCCTTCGTTGCCGGTCGGCGGTGAGAGCGCTTCGGGGCGCTGGTGGCCGATGACGCGGTCGGTGTAGGCGAAGACGTGAACGCCAGCCGCCGGTTTCCCCTCGGGATCGGTGACCCTGCCGCGGATGGCCATCCCCGAGGCGCGGATGAAGGATTCGCTGTCGGCGGCCTCCTGGATTTTCTGCACTGCCCGCAGCACGACCTGCTGTGTTTGTCCGGCGGTGGCGGTGAGTGGGTTGCCCGGGTAGATAGCCAGGGCGTCGCCCTCAAGCACCGGCCCGACCCGATCACCGTTCTGGCGGTGGCGGGCGACCAGAAAATAGTCGCTTTCCGGCAGACCGTCGAAAGCGAAGCGGCCGTCCTCGCCGGTCGGCAGGCTGATGCGGTAGCCGATCCCCTTCAGGTCTTCGGCTACGTCAAGATAGAGATAGATATAGGCGTTTGCAAGGGGTTGGTCGTCCTGCAGCACCACTCCTTCAATCGCAGCGCTGTATTCGTCGTCATAGGGGCCGCTGGAAACCGGGTCGATAGGAACGGCCTTGAGGCCGGCCCAGACCGGTTCTTTGGCCACCGCTACCGGGTTGCGGCCGCAGACGGCGAAGAGGTTTTTTTCGAGGTTCATGGCGTACAGCGAATAAAGGCCGGCCGGCAGGTTGAGGCGGAAGGTTCCGTTCTCGTCGCTCGGGGCGGCGAGGGCCAGCGGTTCTGCGGAAAAATCGGCGCTGGCGTAGGCTCCTACCAGCATGCCGGCCACGGGCTCATTACCGGCCACCACCCGGCCCTCGATGGTTGCGGCCGTCAGAGTTGCCGGCAGCATAAGCAGAAACAGCAGGAACGTAAGGCCGCGACGGATCATGGTGCCTCCTTGGGCAGGGTGCCGGTGACGGGCTGCACGAGGCAGGGTTTGAACATCACCCGGTCGAGTCGATAGCGTTCGTTTCCGTATCCCTCGTAGGTGACGGTCGGTTGGTCGAAGCGGTCGTGAAAGAGTTCGAGGTTGCTCTCTTCCGTCGCTTTCTTCAGCTCTGGGGTGATATCCCCCCACCAGTTTCCGCTGATATCGACCTGGTCGCGGAATTCGGTCGGGGCCCGCTCGAGCAGGGGGTTGCGGCTGTTCTGGGCGATGGCTTTCTGCTGCACGATTTTTTTAGAGCCGGCCCGCTGCTCCCAGTCGGCACTCTGGAAAACGCCGAGTTTCATCGCCATAGGGCTGTCGATCAGGTTGTTGTTGCGGATTTTCGGATAGGATGAATGATCGCAGAAAAAGGCCAGGTCGTTTTGCTCAAACTGGTTGAACTCTACCGCAGGATTCGACTTGCGGTCGTTGACCATGGCCGTCTGGTTGCCTTTGAACAGGTTGCGGGAAATGCTCGGTGAACTGAACTGGTCGTTGCGGATTGCTGTGCCGTTGTTCAAAAACCGGTTGTTTTCGACCTGCGGATAAGAAAACGAAAAGTTGATCAAAGCGTTTTCGTTTTTTTCAAAATGATTATTCAAAATCTGCGGGGTAGTCTGGGTCTGGTTGCAGAAAATGGCAGTGTCGTTTTCGATGAACCGGTTGTTTTCCACCCGGTCCGGGTATTTCTGCAGCAGGGTGAGGGCCTGCTTGTTCTTCTCGAAATGGTTATCGACGATGGGACCGCTGCTGTTGTGCGAGGCGATAATCGCCGACTTTTTCTGGCCGGTGAAGCGGCTGCGCCGCACCGTGGCCACAGATTTCATCTCGTTGTCGAGGGCGATGTCATTGTCGGTGAAGCGGCAGTCTTCGATCAGCGGGTATGACTCGCGCAGCAGTTTGATGGCGGTGCCGTTGCCGGTGAACGAACAGGAGCGCACGGCGAACTTGGCGGCGATGCTGCTGATGGCGGTGACGGCGCCGTCGATGGTTACATGCTTAAGTTCGCTTATCTCCGGCGCTTCGAAGAAGTGTATCCCCTGCCAGCCGGCAGGCGCGGTGAAAATGATCGGTTTTTCGGCAGTCCCCTGGGCCAGCAGGATGCCGCTGATCACCAGGGTCGCCTCCGGTTTGCTCGCACGGATACGGGTGCCCGGAGCGATGCTGAGGGTGACGCCTTGCGGGATCGTGACGGTTTCGTCAATCACGATTTCGCCGGACCACTGCGGGGTGCCGGACAACGTGCCTTTCTGGTTCTTGCCGAAGGCGGGAGCGGCCAGCATCAGCACGAAAACCAGCAGCAGGTTAAGGAATGATTTTCCTCTCCACATGGATGGTTACCTCATCGTTCGGTTTGGATTCCGTCAGGGTGACGGCTTGGCCTTGGGCTCCGCCGTAGCGGCCGACCCATTCTCCTTCCTGGGCCGGGCCGCCGAAATTTTCTCGGGCCAGCAGGTGCCAGGGGCCGTCACTCGGCAGCGGCAGGCTGAAGTGTCCGTCGGCGTCGGTCGGGTGAGAAAACAGGTCGGGGGTGCCGGTCATCTTCGCTTCTCGGTAGGCGAAGACGCGGACCTCTGCGGCCGGTTTCCCTTGCGGGTCGAGAATGGTACCGGTAACGGTGCGTTTGGAGGTGTTTTCCCCTTCTTCGAGCATTGACAGGCGGGAGATGGTTTCGATCTGCACCTCGTGCATCTCGTTCTTTTCGATGCGCACCGGGTTGCCGTAATAGTAGTTGAAATAGTCGCCGATTTCAATCGGGCCGAACTGGCCGCCCCGGGCCCGCTTGCGGGCCAGCAGGTAATATTCGCCTGGCGGCAGTCGCAGGCGGAAGCTCCCTTTGCCCACCGGTTGGACAAAATAGGCTGGTCCCTTGAATCCTTTGCTCGGATCTTTGTAGACGTACAGGTAGCACTTTTCGAGGGGCTCGCCCTGGTAGGTGACCTTGCCCCGGATGCCGGTCAGGTTACCTTTGACCGGCGCGACCGCGGCAGGGATTTTCACCAGGTTGAAGCCGACGTTGGTGAAGGCGCCGCCGTTGACCCGCACCGGGGCGCCGCTGTAATAGCAGAAATGCCCGTCCGCCTTCGGTGTGTCAGCGTAATCGCGAGCGGTCAGGTAGTATTCGCCGGGAGGGAGCGTCATTCGGTAGGTGCCGTCCATGTCCGACGGGGCGGAAACGGCCAGTTCCTTGCCGAGCCCGATGTCGGCGATGGAGCGGTAGGCGCGTACCCGGACCTCGGGCACCAGCTCGCCTCGCCAGGCGACCCGGCCCTGAACGCCGCTGTCAGCCAGAGCCGGAAGGGTGCTGAGCAGGATGAGTAACAGGGAGGCCAATGCGGTCTTGATGCCAAAGCTCATCGAATCGTTTCTCCGGTTAATGCTGTCGGACTCCAGGGCGCAAAGATTACTTTGTCCAGCGGATACGCTCTGCCCTGCTCGGTGAAGGTCGGTTGGTCGCGGCCGTCGTGGATGAAGGACGGGTTGTCTTTTTCGGTGCTGTTGGCCAGCTCCTCGGTCCCGGCCTGGCCCCACCAGTTGCCGCGGGCGTCGACGGTGCCGTTGGTCTGCGCCGGTCGGCGGTTTTCTTCACTGAGGTTCTGTCGCGGTGTCTGGCCGAAGGCGCCGCGGCTGGTTTCAACCTGGCGGGCGGCCTCGCCGTTCTGCTCTTCCCAGGTCGAGGACTGGAACTCGAGCTTGAGGGCCAGGGCGTTGTCGGTAAAATCGTTTCCCTCGATGCGCGGGTAGGAGGAGAACGCCATCAGGATGCCGATTTGATTGCTGCTGAACCGGTTGCCGGTCACCTGCGGGTCGGCGCGGCGGTAGAGGTGCAGGGCGGTGCCGTTGTTCGTCAGCAGGTTGCCGGTCAGGGTCGGCCGGGCCGCCTTGTCGACCAGGATGCCGACCTCGTTGTTCTCGAAGCGGTTTCCGGCCACCTGCGGGTCGCTGCCGAAGTTGGAAATCTTCAGCCCGGTCGGTTGTCCGCTGATGCGGTTGCCGCTGAAGGACTGTGGCCGGGAATGGACAAGGTAAGCGCCGAACAGGCCGTTGCCGGAAATCTGGTTGTTTTCGACCCGGGGGCTGGCTTCGTCCTTGATGATGAGGCCGGCCCGGTTGTTGTTCTCGATCCGGCAGCCGGTCACCACGGCGGCGGTTTTCTTGCCCAGTTGCAGGCCGATGCGGTTGTCGTGCAGATGAATATTTTTCAGCTGCGGGGCGCCGCCGATGACTTCGAGGCCGGTGTCGGCACCGTCGATAGCGCAGTCGGTCAGGATCGTGTCAGCGCCGGTTCCCTTGATAACGATGCCCTGCCAACTGCTGCCGGTAAAGCGGGCGTTTGTGGCCTGCAGCTGGCCGGAAACTTCGAGGCTGCCGCGGGAAAAGTGGATGACTGCGCCCGGCTCGACGGTCAGTACGCTGCCTGCGGAAACCCGCACTGTTTCGGCAAATCGCTGCTCGCCCTTCCAGTGAGTCGGACCGTCAAGGGTGAGGGCGGCCGCCGGCAGCGGCAGCAGCAGCCCCAGCCCCAGCCCCAGCAGGAGGGCAAGCCGGCGCATCACCAGACCTCACGGACCACGAGGGTGCCGATGTCTGTCGTCTGACCCCGCTCGATGGAAATGGCGTGACGGGGGTCGCCGTCGTAGGTGCCGACCCGCTCGCCCGGTTCGAGCGGCCCGCCCAGAGAGCTGCGCGCACCCAGGTAGTAGGTTCCCCCCTCGCCGAGGTAAATGGCGAAGCGGCCGTCGCTGTCCGTTGGGGCCGAAAGGTAGGTCGGTTTGCCGACCATGCGGCTGTCGAGGTAGGCGAAGACCGAAATGCCGGTTACCGGTAGCTGGTCCTGATCGATGACCTGGCCGGAAAGGGCGGTGGCG
>JAQYWA010000182.1 GCA_030145265.1 Desulfuromonas sp.
CAGAAGGGCTCGATGCAGCGACGGGTCAGCAGGACCCGGTCCTGTTCGTCGATGACGCAGGCGACGACTGATGTTTTGATGGCTTGTTTACGAAATTCCATTTCAGGTCCGTGGGGCGTGAAGGGGGAGGTGTGAGGGGTAAAGGCGATTCGCCTCACCCCTCACACCTTACGCCTTACTATTTTTTTGCCTGACGCTGGATGGCGGCGATGCGCAGGCGCAGGGCGTTGAGCTTGATGAAGCCCTCGGCATCGGCCTGGTTGTAGACCTCGTCGGCCTCGAAGGTGGCGAAGTCGACGTTGAACAGCGAGTCGGTGGCCGACTGGCGGCCGACCACGCGGCAGTGCCCTTTGTAGAGCTTGACACGGGCGACGCCGTTGACGGTCTGCTGGGTCGCGTCGATGAGGGCCTGCAGGGCCAGGCGCTCGGGGGCAAACCAGAAGCCGTTGTAGACCATTTCGGCGTAGCGGGGGATCAGCGAGTCGCGCAGGTGCATGACTTCGCGGTCCATGGTGATCGACTCGACACCGCGGTGGGCTTCTTCGAGGATGGTGCCGCCAGGGGTCTCATAGACGCCGCGGCTCTTCATGCCGACGAAGCGGTTTTCCATCAAATCGACGCGGCCGATGCCGTGCTTGCCGCCGAGCTCGTTGAGCTTGGCCAGCAAATTGGCCGGGGAGAGCTGCTCGCCATTGATGGCGACGGCATTGCCGTTTTTGAACTCGACCTCGACGTATTCGGGAGTATCGGGAGCATCTTCGGGAGCGACGGTGAGGACGTACATTTCCTCGGGAGCTTCCGCCCAGGGGTTCTCCAGGATGTCGCCTTCGAAGGAGATGTGCAGCAGGTTACGGTCGCTGCTCCAGGGGTTTTTTTTGCTGGTCGGCACCGGAATGTCGTGCTTCTTGGCGTACTCTTCGAGGGCGGTGCGGCTGTTCATGTCCCACTCGCGCCAGGGGGCGATGACCTTGACGGCGGGATCGAAGTGGTAGTAGGCCAGTTCGAAGCGGACCTGGTCGTTGCCCTTGCCGGTGGCCCCGTGAGAGACGGCGTCGGCGCCTTCGGCGGCGGCGATTTCCATCTGCTTTTTGGAGATCAGCGGGCGGGCGATCGAGGTGCCGAGGAAGTAGCGTCCTTCATAGATGGCGTTGGCGCGAAACATGGGGAAGACGAAGTCGCGGGTGAACTCTTCACGCAAGTCTTCGATGAAGCATTTGCTGGCCCCGGTCTTCTTGGCCTTTTCGGGGATGAAGTCGAGTTCTTCGCCCTGGCCGAGGTCGGCGGAGAAGGCGATGACTTCGCAGCCGTACTCTTCGGTCAGCCACTTGAGGATAATGGAGGTGTCCAGGCCCCCGGAATAGGCGAGGACGACTTTTTTGACAGAGTTTTTGTTGGACATGACGGTCTCCTTAGTTGATTGAGAATCAGCGAGCCGGTAGTGACGGCGGCTGAATTTTATAATTTTACCACGTAGGTGTCGGCGATACGGTCGTGCAACCCCTGCTTGCGGTCATCGAAAGCCACCATCAGGTAGCCGATGCCGAAAATAAGGCTTGAGAGAAACTTGCCCGGCACCTCGCGCAGAAAAGCCCGGCCGTAGCCGATCTCGGCGCCGCTGGTGCGGATCACCTTGATGCGCACGATCATCTTGCCGGGGGTCTGGCCGCAGTAGCCGGTGAAAAAGACCGAGTAGGTGACCCCGAAGGCGATGCTGAACAGGGTGGTCAGCATGCCATAGGCGAGACTGTCCTGGGGATCCAGTCCGCCCATCAGGTTGCCGGCGGTGACACTCAAGATGAAGGCAAAAAAGAACTGCACCATGCCGGCGAAAAGCGAGTCGAGCAGCGAGGCGACCACGCGAATCCAGAAGCCCGCCTTGGGCGAGTCGGCCGTAGCCGCAGTCAAAGGCGCTACGACTGCCGGGGCCACGGCAGAACTCTCCATCTGCAGCGTTGGGCTTAGCTCGGCAGCACTTTGAGCCGTCTGCTCCGGCAAGGCAAAAGGCTCTTTGCAGCGGGGGCAGACGACCTTTTTGACGCCTTCCGGAATCCGGTCCGGGTCGATTTCTTTGGAAAACCCGCAGTGGGGGCAGGTGATATTCATTGTATTGATTCATCTAATTGTAGGGGCGGCGCTTGCTCCGCCCAGGGCGCGGCAAGCAGCGCCTCTACGGAATTTATCCCATCAGGGTGGCCATGATGGCCTTCTGCACGTGCAGGCGGTTTTCCGCCTCGTCGAAGATCACCGAGTGCGGCCCTTCGATCACCTCGTTGGTGATTTCCTCGTCGCGGTGGGCCGGCAGGCAGTGCATGACGATGCAGCCGGGGTCGGCCAGGGCGACAATGTCGCGGTTGATCTGAAAGCCCGTGAAGGCCAGTTCGCGCTCTTTCTGCTCGGCTTCCTGGCCCATGCTGGCCCAGACGTCGGTGTTAAGTACCATCGCCCCGCGGGCGGCCTCCATCGGGTCGTTGGTGTAGAGGATTTTAGCGCCGAGCTTTGCCGCGCGGGCCATGACGGCGGCATCCGGCTCGTACCCTTTGGGAGTGGCGATACGCAGCTCGAAGCCGAATATGGCGGCGGCGTTGATCCAGCTGTTGGCCATGTTGTTGCCGTCGCCGATCCAGCAGTAGCTGAGGTCGCGGTAATTCCCTTTGTGCTCGATGACGGTGACCAGATCGGCCATGATCTGGCAGGGGTGGTACAGGTCAGTCAGCCCGTTGATGACCGGGATGTCGCTGCAGCGGGCGAGTTCTTCGATCCCCTGCTGGGAGAAGGTGCGGATCATGATGCCGTCGACGTAGCGGGACATGACCCGACCGGTGTCCTTGATCGGCTCGCCGCGTCCGAGCTGGGTCGTTGCCGAATGGAGGAACAGGGCGTGCCCGCCAAGCTGGAACATGCCGACCTCGAAGGAAACCCGGGTGCGGGTGGAGCTTTTTTCGAAAAGCATCCCCAGGGTTTTCCCCTTGAGAAGCTGGTGCTCTTCCCCCCGCTTCTGTTTTTCTTTCAGTTCACGGGTCAGCTCGAAGATTTGCTCCAGTTCTTCGCGACTCCAGTCGGACAGGGTCAGAAAGTCCTTTTTCACTATATTTTCTCCTGAAATGATTAAATTCAATTGTAGGGGCGCAGTGTCCTATCCAACTTCTGCAAGAATGCCGTCGAGAATTTCAATCATCTCGTCGATTTCAGCGTTGTTCACGGTCAGCGGCGGCACGAACCGAAGCACCTTGCCGACCGTGCAGTTGAGCAGCAGGCCGCGTTCCAGGGCCTTGTTGACAATCGGCGCCCCCTCGATTGAGAGTTCCATGCCGAGGATCAGACCGCGGCCGCGCACGGCGACGATAAAGGGATAGCGTGACTGCAGCTCTTTCAGCCGGTCGCGCAGATGGTCACCCATGGCCAGGCAGTTGTCGAGGATGCCGTCTTCGAGCAGTACCTTCATGGCGGCGACGCCGGCGGCGGCCATCAGCGGGTTGCCGCCGAAGGTCGAGCCGTGGGTGCCGGGGCCGAAGCTCTCGGCGATCTCTTCGCGGGCCACCATGGCGCCGATCGGTGGGCCGCCGGCCAGGGCCTTGGCCAGGGTCATGATGTCCGGCTCGACCCCTTCGGCCTGGTAGGCAAACAGGGTGCCGGTGCGGCCGCAGCCGACCTGGACCTCGTCGAAAATCAGCAGCAGGTTGTGAGCGTCGCAGAGTTCGCGCACCTGGGCCAGGTAGCCGGCTGGCGGCACGTTGACCCCGCCCTCGCCCTGGACCGGCTCCAGCATCACCGCGCAGGTGGCGGGGGAGATGGCAGTCTTCAGGGCCTGGATGTCGCCGAAGGGGACGTAGCTGAAGCCGGGAACCACCGGTTCGAAACCGTGGCGCACTTTCTCCTGGCCGGTGGCGCTGATGCCGCCAATGGTGCGGCCGTGAAAGGAGGCCAGCGCGGTGATCACCTCGAAGCGGTTGTCGCCGTGCTTTTCCTTGCTGTACTTGCGCGCCAGCTTGAGCGCCGCCTCGTTGGCCTCGGCCCCCGAGTTGCAGAAGAAGACCCGGTCGCCGAAGGAGTTGGCGCAGAGAATCTCGGCCAGTTCGATCTGCTGCGGGATGTTGTAGAAGTTGGAGCAGTGGATCAGCGTGGCGGCCTGCTGCTGCAGGGCGGCGACCACCTTGGGATGGCAGTGGCCAAGGTTGTTGACCGCAACGCCGGCGAGAAAGTCGAGGTAGGCCTTGCCGTCAGCGTCCCACAGCCGGCACCCCTCGCCGCGTACCGGCACCAGCGGATAGCGGCCGTAGGTTTTTGCTATATGTTTATTGCCCCGGGCGATCCATTCAGCAGCTGTACTCATCAGGTTCTTGCTTTCTTGTTCTGAAAAATTGAGGTGTTTTACTCAATCACTAATTACCGCGTTAAAAATCGCGCGATGGCTGTGCCGATCCCCATGTCGGTGAAGATCTCGAGCAGGCAGGCGTGCTCCATGCGGCCGTCGATGATGTGGGTCTTGGCGACCCCCTCCTCGACGGCGTCGAGGCAGCAGTTGACCTTGGGAATCATGCCGCCGGAGATGGTGCCGTCGTTGATCAGGTCAGGAACCCGCTGCACGTCGATGGTGGAGATCAGTTCGCCCTGCTTGTCCTTGACCCCCTCGACGTCGGTGAGCAGGATCAGCTTTTCCGCGCGCAGGGCGCCGGCCACCTTGCCGGCCACCAGGTCGGCGTTGATGTTGTAGGTTTCACCGTTGGGGCCAACGCCGATGGGCGCGATGACCGGGATGAAATTGTTTTTTTCAAGCGCGGCAATGATCGCCGGGTTGACCTTTTCCACCTCGCCGACCAGGCCGATGTC
>JAQYWA010000183.1 GCA_030145265.1 Desulfuromonas sp.
CCTTCGGCCAGAATGAATCCATTCCCAGAAAATATACCTGCGAGGGGGAGGACATCTCGCCCCCCCTGGCCTGGACGGGGATTCCACCAGATACCAGGAGCCTGGCCCTGATCGTCGACGACCCCGATGCGCCCGACCCGGCCAATCCGCGCATGACCTGGGTCCATTGGATCCTGTTCAACATTTCGCCGGAAACCGTCGCCCTCTGCGAGGGCGCAGCCAAGGCCCCTCCTCCAGGCAGTCAGCACGGTTTCAACGACTGGAAGCGCACCGGCTATGGCGGCCCATGCCCGCCGATCGGGCGCCACCGGTACTTCCACAAACTCTACGCCCTTGATATCAAGCTCGACGACATCCTGTCGCCCACCAAGGCTGACCTGGAGCAGGCCATGAAAGGCCACATTCTTGCCCAGGCCGAACTGGCAGGGACCTACCAGAAGGCACTCTGAACTATCGGATGCGCAAATGTGGCAATTCAATCTGGTCGTCACGCTGGCTGCTGATGGGCGCTTTCAGCATTTGCTGAAGGAACTCTCCCTCTATGGCGACTTTCGCAAAACGGAGTTTTTCGGCGTGATACTCGGGCAGGTCCCTTCGCCGGTTGAATTCCTGGAGACGGTGCGCGAGAAACGCGCACAGCAGCTGATCGCGTTTCAGGACCTCGGCCGGGTTGTCCCCCTCGAGACCTGTTTCAACTTCAGGCCGCAAACGTTTCTTGATCAGATCCGGGAAGCTCTCGCGCCTTACGCCGAAGGTCTTGCCGACAAGCGGTTCTACGTCCGCCTCGAGCGTCGTGGGCTCAAAGGGCGCATTATCTCTCCCGAGACTGAGCGCGCCCTCGATGACTTCATGCTGGATCTGGTGGAGAGATCAGGAGCGACAGCCAGGGTCGTTTATGACGACCCCGATAGGGTACTGACCATCGAGACGGTAGGCGACCGCTGTGGTATCGGTCAACTCACCAGCGAGCTGATGCAGCGTTACGATTTTGTCCGCGTTCCGTGAACGGACTCGTTGGCAGTAAGCAGGGGCCGGTTTAACCCGGATCCGCGGGAGCGGGGTGGATAAAGAAGATACATATTCCGAGATGTTGGTTTGCTCCAACCCCAAAGCAGCCATGTCCCAATTTTATCTTCCACCGGTCAAGCGGGCCAACCGGCTGCGCCAACGAGGGGGACGAACATGACTCCCTTCAGGTTCTCCTGACTGTACTTGTTTTCCTTGAGCCGCCGCACCCGTACGAGCGTCTGAGTATAGGGATGGGGTCCTACCGGAATGATCATCCGCCCTCCGACGGAAAGCTGCTCCATGAGGGGTTTCGGTATTTTCGGCGCGCAGGCGGTCACCATGATGGCGTCGTACGGTGCGTGCTCGGGCCACCCCAGACTCCCGTCACCGACGTGGACCCGCACGTTGGTGTAGCCCAAATCGCGCAGGAGCTCCCGGGCGGTGCCCGCCAATACCGCGACCCGCTCGATGGTAAAGACCGCTGTGGCGATCCGGCTGAGCACTGCCGCGCCGTACCCCGAACCTGTCCCGATCTCAAGCACCCGATCCCCGGGTGTCAGTTCCAGGGCCTCGGTCATATAGGCGACCATGTAAGGCTGGGTGATTGACTGCCCCTCGTCTAGGGGAAGCGGGCCATCCTCATAGGCGAAACCCAACAGATCAGCGGGGACGAACTCCTCCCGCAGGACTGTCCGCATCGCTTCAATGACGGCCCGATTGCTGATCCCCCGCTCCTCCAGCTGCTCTTTGATCATCCTGTTACGCAGTGCAACAAAATCCCACATGAACCGATCTCCAGGGCTTTCACAACTGCACGTTGAATAGTTTAAGGATACCATCCATGCTTGTCCGGGGGCTCAAGCGCTATTTTTATCTCGGAGGAAACCCCTGAAACAATTCTTTCAGGCCCTTGGCTTGGTTCGCCCCCAGAGCCTTGTTTCACCTTTCAGGCCTGACGCAGCCACTGCATCCTCACAACTTGGCAACTTGGCAGCCCGGAGCTTCTGCTTTAAGGTTTGGAGCGTTACGGGAAAGGGAATAAGTAGCATGGCAGGTCACGACGAAACCAAAAAGATCTCGTCATCACCCCTGCATGTCGCTGACCAGTCGCCCGAAAGCCTCAACCTGATCCCAATCGGTATAGTCCACCACGGTTGCAGGATCGGTCGGTCCTTTGGTCATCCACATGATCAGCCGGATCATCAGACGGTCCAGATAGCGGTAGCTCGGATAATCGAGGACGCCGCCGAAAACGGCCAGCTGTTTCGGCCGCCAGGCTATCTGGCCAAGAAACTTCTTTAAATACGGATTCGTATCAGGCTGGCTCTTCTCCGGCTTGCGGGCAACAACATTGACCGAGAAAAAGGCATTCGGCTTACTGTCCAGAACCTGTTGGTTCTTTTTGACGAAGTCATAGATCAGCTTACTGTGCTTTCCGTAGCGGATACTCCCCCCGACTACGATCTTGTCGTATTGCGTCAAGTCGGGATGCGGTTCATCAACCGACAGCAACTGCACCTGGCGGCCCTGCTGCTCGATCACTTGCTGCAGACGCTCGCAGATTTCCCGCGTGTGACCATCGGTGGTGGCGTAGACAATCAGAATTTTATTCATATCCATTCTTCGTTGGTTAGATGTTTGATTTTAGACCTTTATGGCAATGAAGGGGCCGGGGGACATTCTATTACATTAGTGCTTTAGCTGTACCTGCCACCATTCCCCGAGTGCTGGTCTACAGATCATCAGTGCCTCACCGCGTCGAGTGGCGCGACTGACTGATGAGGGCCCCATGCTGAGTTGCGCAGTTACCGCCGCGCCAGGGTAGCCCAACTTTTGAACCGCCAGATAACAGAACAAGGCACGAGCTTCAGAAGGTTCATTCTGGCGACCCCGCATCTGGAGATGTCCGATGGGCAGGATACAGGGTCAGGCCTGGCAGGATACAGGGTCTGCAAGACTGCAACTTGATTCCATCTTTTCCTTAACTTGCAATCTTTCAGACCCGATTGCCCACTCTGAAGATAAGCCAGAATCTCCTGCCGATTTACCGGCTCAAAGAGACACTCTCCTCCCCCTCAACTACCGCCAGCGAGACCTTCGCCCCGCCGAGAAAAGCGCGCAAACTGTTTTTGATAGCACTGAACGCTGATTTAGGCATGTCTGATAAAGTGCATTATTCACCTGGAGGGTTCAAGGGAAAATCTTTGATGCCGAATTCTGACATGTCTTCGTAATAGAAAACAGGATAATTTCCCGCCGCCATTTATGGATTAGCCGAGAATAGCAGAAAGGCAAACCCGGCCCCACTGCCCCATATGTCTCTGGTCCTGGGTAGCCAAGTTCGCTAAACAAATTTCGGGCTTTTTCAAACTCTTCCAGGGTAAGCGTTTGCTGGGGAAGATCGAAAAACAGGGGCTCTTCGGACGACCCTGAAAATTGAATATATTTGCCAGTTGATGGGTCTTCAATAATTACGAATGCACCGTACGGACGTTTTAGTAGACGAACTAATGCAGTACGAATAATTTCGGATTTTTTCCTTTGGATTCTTTTTGGCTCAACAGCAGAATGGCAGCGGTCGCTAATACAGCAACAAAAATCAATAATATTGTGGACATTATCATTTTTGAGCCTGCCGAGTAACCCGGGGCTTTTGCCAGCCCCGGGCTCTCTAAGATGTCCTGTCGAGCGTTTCCCCGGAGGATGACATGGTACAACGCACCAGGATAATGGAGGCCTGATTTCCATGCCATGGGATATAGATTGCATCAATGTACCATCTTGCAATCTTTCAGGGCTGACCCCATTGCCTGACCTTGGATGGATGGCCTATTTCAAGCCCCATGCACCAATAGCAGATAAAGGGTGGCAATGAGGATGGTGCCGAGCATAATGGGAAAGCCGATCTTCAGAAAGTCGAAAAAGCGTATCGGGCAGCCGTTCTTCTTGGCCCAACTGGCTAGGATGATGTTGGCCGAGGCACCCACCAGCGTACCGTTGCCCCCCAGGCAGGCCCCCAGGGAAAGGGCCCACCAGAGGGGCATGGATTGGACATTCGTCTGGGCGCCGACCGATTTGATGACGGAGATCATGGTAGCGGTGAAGGGGATGTTGTCGACGATGGGCGAAGCGATGGCCGAGGTCCACAAAATGATGACCATCATGGGGAGGGTTTTATCGGTCAAATTCACCAAAAGCCCGGCAATTCGGCCAATGACTCCGGTGACTTCAAGCCCGCCCACCAGAATGAACAGCCCAATGAAGAAGAACAGAGTCGGCCATTCGATTTCCTGAAACACCTCCTCGAGGCTGACCGGGGTGAGCAGCAGCAGGACAAAACCGCCCCCCAGAGCCACGGTGGCCAGGCCGAGGTGCGTCAGTTCATGGGTGGTGAAGCCGAGCAGAACCAGACCGAAAATTGCCAGGGACCTGACCAGAAAACCCCGATCGGCAATGGCCCGGGATTCGTCAAAACCGGAAAGAATCTCTGCCAGAGGTTCCTTGAGCACCAGTTCCCGGCGGTAAATCCATTTCAAACACAACAGGACAAAAAGGGAAATGATCACCACCACCGGCAGATTGTGATAAACGAAGGCCATGAATCCGATCTGTGCGCTGTTGCCGATCAGAATATTCGGCGGGTCGCCGATCAGGGTGGCGGTTCCACCGATGTTGGCGAAAAGAATTTCGCTGATGAGAAAAGGCATGGGGTCGATTTTCAGGGAATCGGCGATGGCAAAGGTGACCGGCGCGATGATCAGCGCGGTGGTGACGTTGTCCACGAGAGCCGACATCACCGCCGTCAACACA